>NZ_JBSFPS010000058.1:0-40046 GCF_053588315.1 Streptosporangium sp. NPDC003464
GGATGGTCATAGGCCTTGTCGGCGTGGAGCTTGCCGATCTTGCGATACCGGCCCCGCACAGGGCTGTGTCTCAATTGGAGGGCGAGCACCATCGGCTTCAACCAGCGGCTGTCGTGGACGTCGGCCGCGGACAGGCCGACGACCAGAGGCAGTCCGGCCGCGTCCGACAGGACGTGCAGCCTGGAACCGGGCTTACCCCGGTCCACGGGCGAAGGACCGGTGTGTTGGCCCCCTTTTTGGCGCGCACGTGCGCCGAGTCGAGCACCACGCGCGACACCGCCAGCAGGTCGTCGCCGGCCACCCGGTCCAGGACGGCCTGGTGCAACCGCTCCCACACCCCGGCACACGACCAGATCAAAAACCGGCGATGCACAGTGGACTTCGAGGCTCCGAAACACGGCGGCAGCGCCCGCCAGGAGCATCCGCTGACCAGCACGTAGACGATCGCGGCGAACACCGCCTCATCAGCGACACCGACGATCCCGCCGCCCTGCGGGCGCACCCGGGGCGCCGGCAGCAACGGCCGCGCGATCTCCCACAACCCCGCCGGGACGATCCAGTCCCATCGCCCGCCGTCCATGGTGAGTTCAACGACTCACCCACCATGTAGGAAACGCTGTAAGACGCACCTGCTGCACATCTACGACAAACTCGGCGTCCGCGACCGCGCCGCCGCCGTCGGTGAGGGCTACCGACGGGGTCTGCTCAGCTAACCGACCAACAGTCCGCCTTTACCGAGCCCACCCCGTCTACCTGCAGGAACGCCGCAGATGGCGGCTGGTGGAGCAGACCTTGCCAACAGGCCTCCTGACGGCTGTACCGCTGTTCCTCGGCCCCGGCCGCCGCCTGCTCCAACGCCAGAGGGGGTCCCCGGCGCACGTGCCGCGGCGTGCCGTCGTCCAGCCCCAGCGCGTACGCGGTCGTCGGCGTGCTGAGCAGCCAGATCCGATGCCGGAGGTCGTACTCGATCACGGTGGGGCACTCCTTGGGGGGCGGCGTCGGTCCGGGAAATGTACCGCCGATCCGCGCGGAATTAAATTCTTGACGAAGTTAATTACTTGACCCTACGGTGACTCGCATGCCGAGAAGCCAGGGCTCCGGGGCGCCCATCACCAGCCCCGCCGCCAGCGCGGTCTTCACCATGGTCCTCACCCGGGGCCCGGTGAGCAGGGTCGACGTGTGCAGGCTCACGGGCCTCTCGTCGGCGGCGGTGACCAAAGCCGCCCGCCCCCTGATCGAGGCGGGCTACCTGCGGGAACTGGCCCCCACCGAGCGGACGGCGCCCGGCGCCGGCAGGCCCGCCAGCCCGCTGGCGATCGCGCCCGAACGCGAGTACTTCATCGGCATCAAGATCACCGGCGATGATCTCATCGGCGTGGTCACCGACCTGGGCTCCCGGATCGTCGCCGCTCGCCACCACGCCGTGCCGGGCTTCGACGTGCGGACCGACGCCTCCGCCTCCCCCATGGAGCCCACCGACGTGGTCGCGGCCCTCGCCGCGATCGTCGCCGAGCTCCTGGACATGCGGCCCGGATTCCGGGAGCGGACCCACCGGCTCGGAGTCGCCATCTCCGGGGATGTCGACCGCGCCGCCGGCATCGTGCGCTACTCCCCCTTCCTCGGCTGGCGGGACGTCCCGCTCGCCGCGCTGCTGAACGACGCCACCGGGCTCACCACCACCCTGGAGAACGACGTCAAGGCCCTCGCGGCCGCCGAGCAGTGGTTCGGCGCGGGCGTCGGCGCGTCCTCCTTCGCGCTGGTCACCATCGGCACCGGCATCGGGAGTGCGTTCGTCGTCAACGGCGGTCTCGTCTCAGGCGCGTTCGGCGTGTCCGGGGAGATCGGCCACGTGCCGATCGGCGTCGAGGGACCGCGCTGCCACTGCGGCGCGACGGGCTGTCTGGAAGCGGTGGCCTCCACCCAGGCACTGCTCACCGAGGCTCGCCGCGCCACGGGAGTGGACGACCTCACCATCGACCAGGCGGTCGATCTGGCCCGCTCGGGCGACCAGGTCCTCCGCAAGGTCTTCGCCGTCGCCGGCCGGGCCATCGGCCTCGGCCTGGCCGTGGTGGCGAACCTCCTCGGCCCGGAGAGCCTCGTGGTCTCCGGCGAGGGACTCGACGCCTACGACCTGTTCGAGGAATCGATCCGCGAGGCGTTCTCCGCCCAGGCCTACGGCAGCGCGGGGCGGTGCGGCCTCGTCATCCGTCCACTGCCGTTCGAGGAATGGGCGCGCGGCGCAGCGGCCGTCGCCGTCCAGTCCTTGGTCACATCCCCAGGCTAGGGAGCGTATCGGCGGATCTCCGCCACGGCGGAGCCGAGAGGATCCGCGAATCACGACCTAGCACAGTCTCCGGGAACACCGGCCCTCGTGGGCCGATGGGCGCCCGGCCCCAGGAAGGAACCCCCCAATGAGCACTTCCTTGACATCCCGCCGCGCCTTCTTGAGCGGCTCACTCCTCTTCGTCGGCGGTGTGGCGCTCGCGGCTTGCGGCAAGGACGACGCCGTCAAGGCCGGCGCCAAGGTCACGCTGGAGCAGTGGTACCACGCCTACGGCGAGGCCGGCACCCAGCAGGCGGTGATCCGGTATGCCAAGGAGTACACCAAGGCCAACCCGGACGTCGCCATCAAGGTCAACTGGATCGCGGGTGACTACTCCGCGAAGCTCCACTCGACGTTGCTCACCCCAAAGGCGCCCGACCTGTTCGAGATCGGCGACTTCCAGTACGTCGACGTCAAGAACGGCCTGCTCGCTCCGCTCGACGACATCATCAAGGGACAGGAGGCCGAGTACTCCAAGGCATCGCTGGAGTCCGCCACGGCCGACGGCAAGCTCTACGGCCTGAAGATGATGGACGACGCGATGGTCCTGTACTACCGCAAGAGCGTCCTGGAGAAGGCCGGGATCGCCCCGCCGCAGACTTTCGCCGAGCTGGCCGCGGCCGCCAAGAAGCTCACCAGCCGGGAGCAGAAGGGCCTGTTCGTCGGCTCCGACGGCATCGGCAACGCGGGATACCTGCTGCTGTGGTCCAACGGCGCCGACCTGCTCGACCCCGAGGGCAAGAAGGTCGTCTTCAACTCGTCCGAGGCCATCGCCGCACTCGCCGGCCTCAAGCAGCTGCACGACGACAAGTCGCTGCTGCTGGACTTCACCACCGACTGGTACGACCCGGGCGCGTTCGTCCAGGGCGCCGCCGCCATGCAGTGGTGCGGTCTGTGGGCCATGCCCGCCGTCAAGAAGGCGCTCGGTGACGACTTCGGTGTCGTCGCGTGGCCGAAGTTCGGCGACACGGGCCAGGCGGTCTCTCGCATCGGCGGCTGGTTCGCGGCCGTGAACGCCAAGGGCAAGCACGTCGAAGAGGCCAAGAAGTATCTCGACTGGCTCTGGATCAAGCAGACGGACCTGCAGAAGGACTGGTGCGTCAGCTACGGGTTCCACGTCCCGGCGCGCAAGAGCGTCGCGGCGCAGACCACTGAGTTCAGCTCGGGCCCGGCGAAGGACGCCGCCGACATCCTGGCGAACACCAGCAGAGCCTACTCCAACCTGTGGAACACCACGATGGACTCCGCGTTCGCGCAGGCCGTCTTGAAGATCGCCAAGAGCGAGGGCGACGCCAAGTCGCTGCTCGACGAGGCCGCGGGGAAGGCCCAGGCCGAGCTCGACAAGCAGCTGGCCTGACATGTCAGACACCGCTACGACCGGGCGGGCGGCGACGGCCGCCCGCCCGGCCGGGGTCCGATCCGGCCGCCGCGGGCGGCGGACCGACTGGAAGGCCGTGGGCGCGTTCACCCTGCTGACCGCGCCCATGCTCCTCGGCCTCGGCCTGTTCAAATACGTCGCCATCGGCTGGAGCTTCCTGCTCAGTTTCAGCGAGGCGCGCGGCACCGTCGATCTCGGATCCTGGATCGGCTTCGACAACTACGTGTTCCTGCTCGAGGACGAGGCGTTCCGGTCCTCGATGACCGGGATCATCCTGTTCACGTTCTTCATCGTGCCGGTGACCTTCGGCATGTCGCTCGGGCTCGCCGTACTGCTGCACGGGATGCGCCGCGGCCGGGCCTTCTTCCGCACCAGCTTCCTCATCCCGGCCGCCGTCTCCTACGTCGTCGCCGCCCTGATCTGGAAGATGAGCCTGTTCAACGGCCTGCCGTCCGGCGTCGCCAACACCATCGGCGGGCTGTTCGGCTGGGACGTCCAGTCGTGGATCGCCAGTACCGACCCGCCCCTGTACTGGATCGTGATCATCACGGTGCGCCTGTGGCTCCAGGTCGGCCTCTACATGATCCTTTTCCTGGCGGGTCTCCAGGCCATCCCGGTCCACCTGTACGAGGCGGCCTCCCTGGACGGCGCGTCCCGGTGGGCGCAGTTCCGGCACATCACCCTGCCGATGCTGCGCAACACGTCGGTGGCGATCCTCATGCTGATCCTCATCGCCGCGTTCCAGGCCTTCGACGAGTTCTACAACGTGTTCATCACCGCCGCCGGCAACTCCACCGCCCCCGTGCGGCCGCCGCTGGTCTTCCTGTACGACACGGCGCTCAAGGGCCAGGACTACGGCGTGGGCTCGGCGGGAGCGTTCCTGCTGACGCTGCTGATCATCCTGGTGACCCTGCTGCAGGGCCGCCTCGTCGGATTCGGCCGGAAGGACTGACCATGCGCAAGACCACGCGCAGGACTCCGGTGACGATCCTGACCTATCTGGCCGTCGGCGTCGCCGCCGTACTGTTCCTGGCGCCTTTCTACTTCATGCTGCGCGCCGCGCTGATGACCGGAACGCAGATCACCGACCCGGACTGGCACTGGCTGCCCGACCCGCTCACCCTGCAGGGCTTCACGGACCTGTTCGACGACCCGTCGGTGCCGATGGCCAACGCGCTCGGGAACTCCTTCGTCATCGCGATCGTCACCGCTCCCGTCTCCACCCTGCTCGGCTCGATGGCCGGCTACGCGCTGGCCCGCATCTCGGTGCCCGGCCGCGGCGTCGTCATGTCCTTCATCGTCGTGACCCTGATGATCCCCACCTCGGCCACGTTCGTGCCCACCTTCGTGCTGGTCAGCGCGATGGGCGGGGTGGACACCCTCTGGGGTGTCATCGCGCCCGGCCTGTTCAACGCGTTCTCGGTGCTGCTGTTCCGCAACTTCTACCTGAAGTTCCCGCAGGAGATCGAGGAGGCGGGCCGCCTGGACGGCCTCGGCTATCTGGGCGTGTACTGGCGGCTCGCGCTGCCCAACTCGGGTGCCATGCTCGCCTCGCTGGGCACGCTGTCGTTCATCGAGAGCTGGAACGCCTTCCTCTGGCCGCTCGTCATCAGCCAGGACCCGGAGTCGTGGACCGCCCAGATCGCGCTGTCCACCTTCCTGACCTCGCAGTCGATCAACCTCCCCGCGCTCTTCGCCGGAGCCGTCGTCACGATCCTCCCGCTGGTCGCGGTCTTCCTGTTCGCGCAGCGCTACATCGTCCAGGGCATCGCCGCCAGCGGAATGAAGGACTGAGTACATGAGTTTCACCGACCGCCTGGGCGGCCTGGGATTCGGCGGCGACTACAACCCCGAGCAGTGGCCGGACGAGATCCGCGCCGAGGACGTGCTCCTGATGGCCGAGGCCGGGGTCAACCTGGTCACCGTCGGCGTCTTCGGATGGGCGCGGGTCGAGCCCGCGCCGGGCACGTACGATTTCTCCTACTTCGACGCGGTGATGGACGAGCTGGCGGCGGCGGGGGTCACCGTGGACCTCGCCACCATGACCGCCTCACCGCCGCCGTGGCTGGCCGCGGAACACCCGGAGATCCTGCCGGTCACCGAGTCCGGCACTGTCCTGTCGCCGGGCGGCCGCCAGCACTACTGCCCGTCCAGCCCGGTCTACCGCGACCGGGCCGCCCGGCTGGTCGAGGCGCTCGCCACGCACTACAGGGCCCACCCTGCCCTGGGCTTCTGGCACATCGGCAACGAGTACGGCTGCCACGTCTCAGAGTGCTTCTGCGACGAGTCCGCCCGTGACTTCCGTCGCTGGCTGCGTGCGCGGTACGGCGACATCGAGCGGCTGAACGCGGCCTGGTGCACCGACTTCTGGTCTCAGCGCTACACCTCGTTCGACCAGATCCTGCCCCCGAGGCTCGCGCCGACGTACGCCAACCCGGCCCAGCAACTGGACTTCAAGAGGTTCAGCAACGAGGCGCTGCGCGCGTGCTTCGAGCTCGAGGCCGCGATCCTGCGACGGGTCACACCGGGCGTGCCCGTCCTGACCAATTTCCTGGCTCACCACAAGCCCGTGGACCTGCACTCCTGGGCCGACCGGATGGACATCGTGGGGCTCGACAGCTACCCGGACCCGTTCTGGCCGCGCTCGCACGTGGCGGCGGGCCTCGCCTACGATCTGGCGCGCGGCGCGCACGGCGGCGACCCGTGGTACCTGGTCGAACAAGCGCCGTCGGCGGTCAACTGGCGGGGGCGCAACGGGATCAAGGAGCCCGGCCGGATGCGCCTGTGGAGCTGGCAGGCGATCGCGCACGGCGCCGACGCCGTCCTGTACTTCCAGTGGCGGCAGTCACGCGGAGGCGCGGAGAAGTTCCACTCCGGGATGGTGCCGCACGGGGGTGCGGACACCCGGGTGTTCCGGGAGGTCGCCGCTCTGGGCGCCGAGCTGGCCGCGGTGCCGGAGCTGGCCGGAACCCGCGTGGCGAACGAGGTGGCCGTGCTGTTCGACTGGAACAGCTGGTGGGCGCTCGAACTGGACTCCCGTCCGTCCGACGGGCTGAAGGCCGTCGACCGGGCACTGGATCACTACGGCCCGCTGTTCGACCTCGGTGTGGGCGTGGACGTGCTGTCGCCCGGCGCGGACCTGTCCGGCTACAAGCTGGTCGTGGTCCCCAACCTCTATCTCCTCACCGAGGAGCACGCGGGGAGGCTGGCCGACTACGTCTCGGCCGGAGGCCACCTGCTGGTGTCGTTCTTCACCTCCGTGGTGGACGGCAACGACCGGGTCCACCACGGCGGCTGCCCGGGGCCGCTGCGCGAGGCGCTCGGCCTGCGCGTCGAGGAGTATCTGCCCGCCGCCGAGGGCGAGACGTTCCCGCTGGCGGAAGGCACCGCGGATCTGTGGCGGGAGGACGTGCGCATCGAGGGCGCGGACGTCCTGCTGGCCTTCCCCGACGGCACGCCCGCGGTCACCAGGAACCGGTTCGCCGCGGGCACGGTCCGTTACGTCACCACCCGTCCCGACGAGACGGTCATGCGTGCGGTCATGGCCGAGGCGCTCGCCGAGGCCGGCGCCGAGCCGGTACTGCCCGGCCTACCCGACGGTATGCAGGCCGCGGTGCGCGCGGGCGGGGGCCGGGAGTTCCTGCTGCTGCTCAACCACACCACCCAGGCCCGCACGGTCGATCTGCCGCACCGGTTCCACCATCTGCTCGCCCCCGGGCGTCCCGAGGTCGAGCAGGTCATCCTCCACCCCCGCGACGTCGCGGTTCTCGCGCGTCACTCCCCCTCCGAGGAGACCTGATGAGAACACGAGCGTTCCTGGCGGTACTCACCGCCGCCCTCAGCGGCCTGGCCGCGCTCCCCCAGCCCGCGGCCGCCGACACACCGACCCCCCTCGCGGCGTCCTGGGAAGGACCTCTCAGCACCAAGGGCCGCTACGTCGTGGACGCCACCGGAAAGCGGTTCAAACTGCAGTCCGGCAACTGGCACGGTGCCAGCGGCACCTGGACCGGCAGCGGCGACGACGAGGACCCGGCCAACAACTACGCGTCGGAGACCTCCCATCGGGTCCCGCTCGGCCTGGACCGGGTCCCGATGAGCAAGCTGATCACGGACTTCCATGCGCTCGGTGTCAACAGCATCCGGCTGCCGTTCTCCAACGGGATGATCACCGACGCGCGTCCGGTCACCGACGCGGGCGTGGCGGCCAACCCGCAGCTGCGCGGCCTCACTCCGCTCCAGGTCTACGACAAGGTCGTCGAGGCGCTCACCGCCGACGGGTTCGCCGTCATCCTCAACAACCACACGACCACCACCCGCTGGTGCTGCGGCGTCGACGGGAACGAACGGTGGAACAGCAGCCAGACCACCCAGAAATGGCTGGACGACTGGGTGTTCATGGCGCGGCGGTACCAGGCCAACAAGCGGGTCGTCGGCGCCGACCTCCGCAACGAGGTACGCCGTGACACCTGGGACAACCCCAACTGGGGCATGGGCGACGGCCACGACTGGGCCGCCGCCGCGCAGCAGGCGGGCGACCGGATCCTCACCGAGGCCAACCCGGACATGTTGATCATGATCGAGGGGATCAACTGGTCGGGTATCCCGGTCGACGGCGTCTGGCACGACAGGCCACTTCTCAAGCCGGTCGCGACGCTCTCGCAGACGCTCGTCCGCTCGCACAAGCTCGTCTACGCCGCGCACTTCTACGGCTACACCGGCCCGCAGCACACCGGCGCGGACGGACTGGGCGAGACCCATGACTACCGCTACCGGGATCTGAGCCGCTCCGACCTCTTCGCGGTCATGCGTGACACCGCGACCTATGTGGCGACCACCCCGGACCGGCACTTCACCGCCCCTGTGTGGATCAGCGAGTTCGGCGTCGGCAAAGCCGCCACCGACAAGGACAAGGCCTGGTTCGCCAACATGGTCGACTTCCTCATCGACAACGACACCGACTTCGCGTACTGGCCGATGGTCGGCTTCCAGGAGAACGACCGGGGCAACACCTGGGGGCTCGCCCGCTACGCCGTCGACGGCGCGCTGCGCAGCGTGCTCGACACCGACGACTGGCGGGCCGCGCACTGGCGCCGTCTGATCGCCGCCACCGGGCACACCGGACAGGTCGCGCCCGTCCGCACCTGGTCCATGCTCCAGGCCATCCACACCGACGCGGACCAGTCCGCGCGGATGCGTGCCCGGGGCGACTGGGACTCCGGCGCGCACAAGCTGTCCTGCCCGGACGACCAGCGCCTGATCGGCATCAGCCAGAAGGGCCAGGGCGGCCTGTGCACCGACGCCGGAGTGGCGGACCTGTGGGCCTCCGGCCCGGCCACCGTGGTGACCAGTGAGAACGTCACGACCGACTGGGCGTCCACGTTCACCAAGTACCAGTGCCCCACCGGCCAGTTCATGACCGGCTACAGCCTGCGCGGCGACAAGGTGTCGGCGGTGCTGTGCGCCCCCGGGCGGATCCCGCTCGCCGGAGCCGGACGGACCCTGTGGGACGACCGGAGCGACAGCCGTCCCTCCTCCGGCGAGGGCGGCGACTACGCCTCCGGCTACCGCAAGGCGCAATGCGCGTCCGACGAGTACGCCGCCGGGATCGCGTTCTCCTACCGCACCGGCCGGTACGGTACGCCGGACGCCCTGTACTGCCGCAAGATCTGAAAGGCCGCCTTCCCCTTGTCTGCTCTTCCCCCGTCCCTGCGGGCGGCACTGGCTCGGCCGGTGCCGCCCGGAGGACTCGGCTCCCTCCAGCACGTCGTGTTCTTCATGCAGGAGAACCGCTCTTTCGACCACTATTTCGGGACACTGCGCGGAGTGCGCGGGTTCGGCGACCGCAACGCCATCACACTGCCGGACGGCCGGCCGGTGTTCGACCAGTCCGGAGTCCTCCCTTACCCGGTACGCGCAGGGACGGGTGACCGGGACCTGACCGAAGGCGACCTCCAGTACGTCGAGGGCGTCGACCACGAATGGGACACGGGGCAACGGACCCGGGGCGGCGGCTGGCACGACGGCTGGATCGCGGGCAAGGGGCCGGGGGCGATGGTCCACTTCGACCGCCGTGACCTGCCGTTCCAGTTCGAGCTCGCCGACGCCTTCACCCTGTGCGACGCCTACCACTGCTCGATGTTCGGACCGACGAACCCCAACCGCCTGTACCACTGGTCGGGGACCGTCGGATACGAGCCGTCCGGGCGGCGCACCACCGCCAACGACGCCTGCGACGAGGACGCTCATCCCGGCTACACCCACGTCTCCTACCCCGAGCGCTTGACGACGGCGGGCAAGACCTGGCGGGTCTACCAGGAGTGGGACAACTACCAGTGCAACTCCCTGGACTACTTCGCGTCCTTCAAGGACGTCGCCCGCAAGGCCCTGGCCCACACGCCCTGCCGGAGCCTGCACTCCTTCTACACCTCGATCGCCGGGCTGCCCGCCGAGGAGCGGGAGGAGATGCTCGCGGCGCTGTGCAAAGGCGTCGAGGCGCTCACCCCGGCCGAGCGGGACGCCTACGAGCGGGGCCTGCACCGGGTCCCGCCGGGGCGGCTGGCCGCGGCCTTCCGCGCGGATGTCGCCGAGGGGCGGCTGCCGCAGGTCTCGTACATCGTCGCGCCGGAGGCGTACTCCGAGCACCCCGACCCGTCCAGCCCGGCGCACAGCGCCGGCCTCGTCTACGAGATCCTGGACGCGCTCGCCGCGCATCCCTCGGTGTGGGAGCGGACCGCGCTGTTCCTCACCTTCGACGAGAACGACGGGTTCTACGACCACGTGCCGCCTCCGCTACCACCGGAAGGCGCCGAGGACGAGTTCGTCGACGGGCTGCCGATCGGGCTCGGCTACCGGGTGCCGATGACGGTCGTGTCGCCGTGGACCGCCGGTGGGCACGTCTGCTCGGAGGTGTTCGACCACACGTCGACGATCCGCTTCGTGGAACGCTGGCTGGGCGTCACCGAGCCCAACATCAGCCCGTGGCGGCGGCAGGTCGCCGGAGACCTCACCTCGGCGTTCGACTTCACGCTGGCGCCGCCTGCCGTACCCGCGGCGTTCGACTTCACGCCGGCCCCGCCTGCCGTACCCGCGGCGGCGGCCGTGACCGTGCCCCCGTTCCGGGTGCGCTGGCCGGCGACCCCGCCCGCCGAGAGGCGGCTCGCCGCGCAGGAGCCCGGCACGCGGCCCGCCCGGCCGCTGCCGTATCGGCCGGAGGCGTCCGCCGTCCTGGCGGACGACGGGCTGATCGTCACCATGACCGACGCCGGGGAGCGGGGCAGCCATGTCGTGCTCTACCCGTACGCCGGGGAGTTCGCGTTCCCACGCCACTTCGACGTGCTCGGCACGCAGTCCGTCACCGTCCCCGTCTGTGCGGACGCCTACCAACTGACCCTCACCGGCCCGAACGGGTTCCGGCGCGAGTTCGCCGGGTCGCGTACGGGCCCGGCTGCCCGGACGGCGGTGTCCTCCCGTGGCGGCGGCGGGCGGCTCACCGTGACGATCGCCAACCCGGGACCGGCGCCGTTGACGTTCACGCTCGACGCGCTCGCCTACGGCGCCGGCCGTCGTGAGGTGGCCGTCGCGGCCGGGGACCGGGCGGTCGTCGACTGGGACACCGTGTCCGGCTGGTACGACCTGCGGCTGACCGTCGCCGAGGACCCGTCCTTCCACCGCCGGATGATGGGCCGTCTCGAAGACGACCGTGCCGGCGTCTCCGGCTGACACGCTCGACTTCGAGGATCGATCATGTTTTCCGCTGCCGCGGTCCTGTTCGCCGGCCTGCTGCACGCCACGTGGAACGCGCTCGCCAAGGCGGTGCCCGACCGGCACGCGGCCTTCGGCGTCATGGGGATCACCCAGTCGCTGATCTGCCTGCCGCTGCTGCCTTTCGTGGCTCCACCCGCGTCCGGGTCCTGGCCGTACGGCATCGTCTCGATCGCGATGCAACTGGTGTACATGCTGCTGCTCATCCGCAGCTACGAGCTGGGCGACTTCGGCCAGGTCTATCCGATCGCCAGGGGGAGCGCGCCGCTGCTCGTCGCCGTCGCGGTCACGTTCCTGGGGGAACGGCTCACGATCCTCCAGGTGTGCGGCCTGGCCACGACATGCGGTGGGCTGGCGGCGCTGGCGCTCGCCGGGGCAGGACCGCAGCGCATGCCGTCCCGCCAGGCCGTGACCGCCGCCGTGCTTACCGGAGCGGCCATCGCGACGTACACGGTGGTGGACGGCATAGGCGTACGGGAGTCCGGTACAGCGCTCGGCTACACGGTGTGGATGTTCGCCGTCGAGGGGGTCCTGGCCTTCGCGCTGATGGCAGCCGTACGCGGGCGGGCGATCGTGTCCGCGTCGCGCGACCGCTGGCGGGTCTCGGCCGGCGGAGGGGCGATCTCGATGCTGTCGTACGGGTTGGTGCTGTGGGCGCAGACCGGCAGCGCGCTCGCCGAGGTCGCGGCGCTCCGCGAGACGGGCATCCTGTGGGGCGCGCTCATCGGCGCGATGTTCTTCGCCGAACGGCTCGGCCCCCGGCGCATCGCCGCGGCCGGGATCGTGACGGTCGGCGTCATCCTGCTGTCCACGCATTGACGGCCGACCCGCCGGCGGCACCGTTCCCACCGCGTGCGGCCCGGCGATCGGCTGCTGGCAGCTCTCCGTTTCCACCACCGGACAGAGCTTGACCTCGGGGTAGCGCGCCGATGGCTGGTGCAGCGGGCGGCGAGGGTGGTCTCCGCGGCGAGCAGAGCTTCGATGCGGGTGGCAGGGTGCCGCCCTTGCGCAGTCGTCCCTGACGTCAAGGATGGTTCGGATGAGACGCATGCGCGAACTGCACGGTGATGGACAAGCCGCCTTCGGGGCGTGCGCTGGTGGTGAGGGTGGCGCGGTGAGCTTGGGTGACGGCGTTGACGATGGCGAGGCCGAGGCCGTAGCCGTCGCGGCGGCCGTGACGATCGGGCGCCAGTTTCTGGAAGGGTTGAAAGAGGCGCTGGATCTGGTTGTCGGGGATGACTGGCCCGCTGTTGGTGACTACAAGGGCCACCTGCGTGCCGGAGGTCTGAGTGGTGATCTTTACGTGCCCGTCTGGGTGGTTGTGGCGGATGGCGTTGTCGATGAGGTTGGCGACGAGGCTTTCGATCAGTCTCGGGTCCCCTACCGTCGCTGCGGGCGTTAGGTGTTCGGCGAGGTCAATGCCTTTTTCCGTTGCTTGGCGGCGGCGGGAGGCGAGCACTCCTTCGACGATGTGGGCGAGGTCGAGGGTGTCCCAGCGGGTGACGCCACGCTCGCTGGTGGCCAGGGCGAGCAGTGCTTGGACGAGCCGCTCCTGGTGTCCGCCGAGAGCGAGGGCCTCCTGGCAGGCCGAGCGCAGGGTGTCGGTGTCGGCATCGGGGTCGGCGAGGGCGACTTCAAGGAGGGTGCGCAGGCCGGCGAGAGGGGTGCGCAGCTCGTGGGAGGCGTTGGCGACGAAATGGCGTTGGGCGTCGAAAGAGGCTTGAAGGCGGGCGAACAGGTCGTCGAGGGTGTGGCCGAGTTCGGTCAGCTCGTCCATGGGCTCGCCGAGGTCAAGGCGCCGGTGGAGGTTTCCGGCGGAGATGATTTTGGCGGTGGCGGTGATGGCGCGCAGCGGGCGCAGGAACCGGCCGGAGACAAACCAGCCGAGGGCCAGCGCGACGGGAATCAGAAGGATCAGGGCGACGGCGGATCCCGTGAGGAGTTGGGGCAGGCCGATCCCGGGCCCGGTTTCGGTGATCGCACTCGATGAGGGGTGGCCTATGGGTGTGGCCGCATTGATGCCGGCGAGCGGGACGGCGACGAATAGGAGCACGAGGACTCCGGCGGCATAGATGCCCGCCGCGTAGGCGAGCGCGAGCCGCGTCTGCAGGGACTTTCTGGCGAACTGCTGGGAGGTCATGACGATCCGATGCGGTAGCCGCCTTCGCGGATGGTCTCGATCACGGGCGGGTCGCCGAGTTTGGCCCGTAACCGGTGCATGGTGTGCTTGACGGCGCTGCTGAAGGGGTCGGCGGCCTCGTCCCAGACGCGCTCGAGCAGTTCCTCAGCGGAGATGACCAGGCCGGGTACGGCGAGCAGGCATTCGAGCAGGGCGAACTCCCTGGGGCTCAGCTCAAGGCGCCGGCCGGCCCGGAACGCGATACGGCGGGCCGGATCGAGGGTGATGTCCCCGCATGCCAGGGTCGGCGGTAGCGGCGGGGTGGCGCGGCGGGCCAGGGCACGGACGCGGGCGACCAGTTCGGCGAACGCGAAAGGCTTGGGCAGGTAGTCGTCGGCGCCGAGGCTGAGCCCGTCGACGCGGTCCTCGATCGTGCCGGAGGCGGTGAGCATCAGTACGCGGGTCTGGCAGCGGCTGTGGGCGAGCCGCCGGCAGATCTCGTCCCCGTGGACGCCGGGCAGGTCGCGGTCGAGGATCACCACGTCGTAGCGGGTGGCGGCCAGGCGGTCGAGGGCGGCGGTGCCGTCCAGGACGACGTCGACGGCCATACCCTCGCGGCGCAGCCCGATTCCGACGGAGCGGGCGAGGATCTCGAAGTCCTCGACGACGAGGACCCTCACCGCCACTCACCGCCGGTCGTCGTGCGGGCGGGGCGGTCGGACCGGCCGCCGGGTCGAGGTGCCATGGGGTAACGATGCCAGATCCCCGGTCGCAGCCGGGTCGCAGCGGCTGCGACCCGGCTGGGACCGGGTGCCGCGTACAACCGTCGGCATGAGTTCATTCACGCCTTACCGATCCAGCCGGCCGGCCGGGCGGGACGGCTTCCCCCAGATGCTGCGCGCGGAGTGGACCAGGTTCCGCTCCGCGCGGGGCTGGGTGCTCGCCGTGGCGGCCTCCGTGCTGGTGACCGTGTCGCTCGGACTGCTGATCGCCGGAGGCGCCCGCACCACCTGCGTGACCGGGAAGGGCGAGGGCCCCTGCCCCGCGCCTTTGGTGGGTCCCGATGGCACGGCCGTGAAGGACAAGTACTACTTCGTGCACCAGCCGCTCAAAGGGAACGGCAGCATCACCGCCCGCGTGTCGGACATGACCGGGCAGATCCGGCTGCCGGACGCCGTACCCGGGGTGCGCAACATCAAGGAGGGGGTGGTGCCGTGGGCGAAGGCCGGCCTCCTGGTCAGGCAGAGCCTCAAGCAGGGCACGCCGTACGCCGCCGTCATGCTCACCGGAGATCATGGCGTGCGGATGCAGTACAACTATGTCCACGACGTGGCCGGCGGTCCTCACAATGGCCCGCAGTGGCTACGGCTGACCAGGTCGGGTGACACCATCACCGGCCAGGAGTCGGACAACGGCAAGACGTGGACCGAGGTCGGCACGGTCAAGTTGGCCGGGCTGCCGGAGACGGTCGAGATCGGGCTGTTCGCCACCTCGCCAGGCGCCTTGTGGGACATGGCGAAAGCCTTCGCCAACGCCACCGCCACCTTCGACCAGATCGAGCTGCGGGGTGCGAACGGTTCGTGGCGCCGCGACGACGTCGGCGTCTCCATGGAGTCCGACGGGAAGACCCCGCATCACCCGGGCGGGGTCGTCGAGTCCGGCGGGAAGCTCATCGTGACCGGGGGCGGTGACATCGGGCCCGCCACGGTAGAGGGCGGTCTACGCGCCGACCTCATGCTGATCGGCGGGGCCGTGGGACTGATCCCGATGCTCGTGGCGGCGGCCACGTTCTTCACAACGGAACACCGGCGCGGACTGATCAGGACCAGCCCGCCGGCCGAGCCGCATCCAGCACGGCTGCTGGCGGCCAAGGCCGCGGTGGTCGGCGTGGTCGCGTTCGTGGCGGGGCTGGTGACCTCGGGGGTCGTGGTCCCTGCCGGCCTGGCGATGTTGCGTGCCAATCAGAACCCGATCCAGCCGATCACCCTGGGGACCGGACTGCGGGTGATCGTCGGCTACGCGGCGCTGACCGCGGCCGCCGCCGTGCTGGCTCTGGGCCTGGCCGCGCTGGTCAAGCGGGCCGTCGTCGCCATCGGGCTGGCCATCGCGCTGGTCGTCGTGCCCTATCTGCTGGCGACCGCGGGTCTGGCGCCATGGCTGCTGGTGATCACCCCTGCCGCCGGGTTCGCGATCACGCAGAGCGTCCCCACGTTCGCGCATGTGGACGTGGACCCGTCACTACTGGGGGGCTATTACCCGCTCCCGCCATGGGAAGGTTTGACCGTTACCTGCGGATATGCCGCCTTCGCCCTTGGGATAGCGATTGCCACATACCGCAGGAAAGTGCCACGTTAGGTTCCGCCCGCCAGAACGTGCAGAACCCGCTCGGCGCGTTCGGCGGCAGCACCCCGGGATACGGCTCCGACGATGCCAGAAGTATGCCCGAAATGCCCGAATCTCGGGGAAGCCCACCAAACCGTGTTTTGGGCTCTTACGCCGACAATGCAAGCGCTTTGGGCATCCGTGCAGGTTACTTCGAAAGTGACACCCCTGATCCTCCACCTCATGTACGTGGTAACTGTCTGTTATCACGTACATGAGCGATCATGACAGCGGGCCGAGCAGGCGATCCTCCCGCTCGGCCACGACCGGCCCCTCACCGAGATCGGCGCCGCTCTCGCCTCGGCTACGACCGGGCCCGCGTCCTGCTCGACAAGTACGCCGGGCTCGATCTGCACCAGCTCCGGCACAGCGCCGCCGTCCACCTCAGCGACGCCGAGGTGCCCCTCCAGCTCATCATGGGCAAGATCCGCCGCAAGAACCCGCGCACCGCCATGCGCATGTCCAACCCGGTGCCGAAGCCATCGCGGCCGTCACCCCCGGCCGCGTCCCGGGCGGGCCGGAGCGTAGCCGTCGCTTGCCGCCCCTCAAGGGGTGCCGGTGGTGATCGCGGAAAATCCAACGGATATGCCCCTGACCTGCCCTGGTCTGAGGGCATCGCAGGAATGGTGTGCCGGTTGGCGGGTGCGGTGGGCCGGGCCGAGGATGCCGCTGACCTTGCCCGGGGGCTCCACGTCGACGCTGGTCAGCGATACCCGTTGGATTTTCCGCGATTACCACCAGGACCCCCGCCAGACCCTACGAAATTCGAGTGCGCCAGGAGGGCAGTCGGTGTTGCATGAATCAGATGATCGACGAACCGCTGGAACGACTCCGCACCGCCGCACGACGCACCCGTGAACTGGCCCTGAACCGGGCGGCCACCGGCCTGGGCCACGAGGACGCCGACGACGACGCCGGCACGATCAACACCGACGATGCCCTCGGATTCGACCCGTTCCCTCTACTCGAGGCCTTCCACCACAACGGCATCCGGGTCGTAGTGATCGGGCAGGTCGCCGGCATCATGCATGGATCAACCGAACTGACCGGCGATCTAGACCTGCTCTGGGACGGCGCCCCGGCCCACGCCCCAGCCCTGGCGGCTGCCTTCACCTTCGTCAACGCCCAACTCGCCGATGAAACGGGCAACCCCATGGCAATTCACCCGGATTCCTTTCTCCGCCCCAAAGTGCAGTTCACCTCACCTGGAGCCAGCGGCGACTGCTGCACCCCGACGCTCCCCTGGGGAAACCTTCACGTCCGGGGGTTCCTCGACCGCGCGATCACCGCAGTCGACCCCGGCGGCCTGGAAGTTCACTACGTCTCCCGAAAAGACCTGATCCAGATGCGCCGCGCCATGGGCCGCCCCAAGGACCTCCGTCGAGCAGACGAACTGGACTCATCCGCCTCGGACCGCCGAGGTTGACGGCCCACCTCCGGGATCCGTCACCCGTGCGCTCCGCCGAGCATGCCTGCCGGTGCGCGCGGATGGCGCCGGGCCACGTCAAGGAGCGGACCGCTCAGGTCAGATGGGCAGCTGTCTCATCACCCATGCCGCCAGGCCCCAGGCCGGATTCCCGTACGGCAGGGGGCTGGGCGGCGCCGTCGGCTTTGGCCACCCCCCGCAGCAAGAGCACTTCTTTGACCGTGATCGGCCTGTCACGGGACAGTCCTATCACCAAGCGATTGCTTGTGATAGCTGTACGGACTTAGAGTCAAGGAGATGTCCATGCCTGAAGGTCCTCTGGGCTGGGTGCTGGAGCTGGCTGGGCTCGCCCCGGGCCCGTCCGCCGGGATGATGTTCGTCGACCACGGCGCCGAGGTGCTGCGCGTCGACCGCGTCAAGGCGGTCTCCGGCAAGCCGCGCGCCGATGTGATGGACCGCGGCAAGCACACGATCAGGCTGGACTTGAAGTCCCCCGACGGGGTGGCCGCCTTCAAGGAGCTGACAGAGCAGGCCGACGTGGTCGTCGAGGTCAACATCCTGGGGCCTGCACGAGAAGAAGGCGCGGAAGCCGCGCGAGGCGGGGGTACTGGCCTGATGGAGCGAATGAGGAGTGGTGAGCGACCATGAGCATGGACGTCTTCGAGGCTCTTTACACCACGCGCGCGATGCGCCGGGTCAAGCCGGACCCGATCCCGCTCGAGGTGCAGCGCGCCGTCCTGGACGCCGCGGTGCGCGCCCCCAGCGGGGGCAACCAGCAGAACTGGCGCTTCATGCTGGTCGACTCCCCCGAGGTCAAGGCCGAGCTCGGCCCGCTCTACCGGGACGGGCTGCGCCAGCTGTTCGACAGCTACTACAGGCCGCTGCTGGAGCAGGCCGACGACCAGGCCCGCCGCGTCTTCGCCTCGGCGCAGCACCTGGCCGACAACTTCGAGAACTACCCGCTGATGCTGTTCGCCTTCGTGCAGCACGACCCGAGCGGCGGCGGCTCGATCTTCCCCGCCGTCTGGAACGCCCAGCTCGCCGCTCGCGCGCATGCCGTCGGCACCGCCCTCACCAGCATTCTCGGCATCTTCTACCACGAGCAGACGCTGAGCGTGCTGGGCGTGCCCGACGACGAGGGCTGGCAGCTGGCGTGCACGGTGACGTTCGGCTACCCGACTGGCCGCTGGGGCGTCGCGCCCCGCCGCCCGGTGCATCTGGTGAGCTACCGCAACCGGTGGGGCGGCCCGGTCGGTTTCACCGTTGACGAACCGTTGTGGAGGGAACGGCCATGAACCTCGACGGCCAGGGAGTGCTCGTCACCGGCGGCGGCAGCGGCATCGGGCTGGGCGTCGCCAAGCGCCTTGCCGCCTCAGGCGCCGCCGTGACCATCTGCGGCCGCACCGAGGACCGGCTGGCCGCCGCCTGCGCGGAGATCGGCAAGGCGAGCTACGTGGTGGCCGACGTGGCCGACGAGGAGCAGATGGCGGCGGCCGTGCGGCGGGCGTGGGAGCACGCGGGCGGCCGTCTGGACGGGGTGGTCGCCTCGGCGGGCGGCTCCGGCTGGCTGGGCCCGATCACCCGGCTGCCGATCGAGGAGTGGCAGAAGGTCATCGCGACGAACCTGACCGGCACCATGCTGGCGCTCAAGCACTCCGCCGCGCTGATGGCCGCGGCGGGCGGCGGCTCGTTCGTGGCGATCTCCTCGATCGCCGCCTCCAACACCCACCGCTGGTTCGGCCCGTACGGCGTGGCCAAGGCGGGCATCGACCACCTGTGCATGCTGGCCGCCGACGAGCTCGGCCCCAGTGGCGTCCGGGTGAACGCGATCCGTCCCGGCCTGATCCGCACCGAGATGGTGTCGATCATCACCGACGCGGAGAACCCGATCCTGGCCGACTACCAGGCCTGCACCCCGCTGCCCAGGGTGGGCGAGGTGGCGGACGTGGCCGCGCTGGCGGCCTTCCTCCTGTCGCCCGAGGCCTCGTGGATCACCGGCCAGGTCATCAACGTGGACGGCGGCCACTCGCTGCGCCGCGGCCCCGACTTCTCCTCCTGGCTCGAACCCGCCTACGGCCGCGACGGCCTGAGAGGGGTGACACCCGCCCAGAGCCCATCCTGATATGTCCGGCGCTGGCGCCGGACATATCAGGAAATTTCTTTATGACCGCCAAATCGTCGGCGCGAGCGATGCGGCGGCTCCGTGACACTCCCCCACCGGAGCTGACCATGCACGATCTTGTCATTCGCGCCGCCACCGTCGTCGACGGCACCGGCGCCCCGCCGTACACCGCCGACGTCGCCGTCACCGGCGGCCGCATCACCGAGGTCGCCCGCCAGAACGGCGCGGACCGGCCGGGGCGCGCCCGGCGCACCGTCGAGGCGGACGGGCTGCTGCTCACGCCCGGCTTCGTCGACCTGCACACCCACTACGACGGCCAGGCCACCTGGGACCCGCTGCTCGGTCCCTCGTGCTGGCACGGCGTTACCACCGTGGTCATGGGCAACTGCGGGGTCGGCTTCGCCCCGGCCAGGCCGGACCGGCGCGAGTGGCTGATCGGCCTCATGGAGGGTGTCGAGGACATTCCCGGCACCGCTCTGTCCGAGGGGATCTCCTGGGAGTGGGAAAGCTTCCCCGAGTTCCTCGACGCGCTGGAGCGGCACTCGCACGCGCTCGACATCGGCACCCAGGTGCCGCACGGGGCGCTGCGCGCGTACGTGATGGGCGCGCGCGGCGCGCGCAACGAACCTGCCTCACCCGACGACATCGCCAGGATGAAGCATCTGGTCAAGGAGGGCATCGAGGCCGGGGCGCTGGGGTTCTCGACGAGCCGGACGCTGGCGCACAAGGCGATCGACGGCGAGCCTGTGCCAGGCACGTTCGCGGCCGAGGACGAACTGTTCGGCATCGGCGAGGCACTGCGCGAGCTCGGCAGGGGCGTCTACGAGATCGCACCGGCCGGAGCTGCGGGCGAGGACGTCAACGCGCCGATGAAGGAGGTCGCCTGGATGAGCAGGCTGGCCGAGGCGATCGACCGGCCGGTGACCTTCGCGCTGCTGCAGATCGACTCGGTGCCCGACCTGTGGAGTGAGCTGCTGAGCGAGTCGGCCAAGGTGGCGCGGCTGCACCCGCAGGTGGCCTGCCGGCCGTTCGGGATGCTGATCGGTCTGGAGGCGCTGCACGCCTTCGCCGATCACCCCTCATATCAGGAAATTTCCACCTTGCCGCGCCACGAGCGTGTCCACCGCATGCGCGACCCCCAGGTCAAGCACCGTATCCTCCACGAGATCCCGAAAGACGAGGACATGCTCGCGGCCCTCTGCCGCGGCTTCACCGACCGCCTCTATCCGCTGAATCCCGAAAACCCGGACTACGAGCCGCACCCCAGCACCTCCGTCAAGGCCCAGGCCGAGCGCCAGGGCCGCGCACCGCTCGAGCTGCTGTACGACCTCATGCTGGAGGACGACGGTCAGGCGATCTTCCTGCTGCCGATACTCAACTACGCCAACGGCAACCTGGATCCCCAGCGCGAGATGTTGCTGCACCCGCAGGCCGTACTCGGGCTCGGCGACGGCGGCGCGCACTGCGGCTTCATCTGCGACGCCTCCATGCCCACCACGATGCTCTCCCATTGGGCGCGCGACCGCTCGCGCGGTGCGCGGCTGCCGCTGGAGCACGTCGTCAAGCTGATGTCGCGCGACACCGCCCGGCTGTACGGCCTGCACGACCGCGGCACGATCTCCCCCGGTATGAAGGCCGACCTCAACCTCATCGACTTCGAGCGGGTCGGCAACCACCGCCCGCGAATGGTGCACGACCTGCCCGCGGGCGGACGCAGGCTCATCCAGCGGGCCGACGGCTACGTCGCCACCTTCGTCGGCGGCACCCAGACCTTCTCCCACGGCGAGCACACCGGGGCACTGCCCGGCCGGCTGGTCAGGGGCCGAGCATGAGCGAACTGTTCAGGACCACGGAAGCGGCGATCGCGGACAGGAAAGCCACGGCCGCCGGCCACCGGACCGGCATCGACCTGCTCGACGGCGACATGTACGCGGACGACCCCTGGTCGCTGTACGCCTGGCTGCGCGAGCACTCCCCCGTCCACTACGACGAGGCGAACGACCTGTGGGGCATCTCCCGCCATGCCGACGTCTCCGCCATCGAGCGCGATCCCAAGCTCTGGACCAGCACCGGCGGTTACCGTCCGCAGCTGCCGTCCGACCCCTCCATGATCGGCATGGACGATCCGCAGCACGCGGAGCGCCGCCGCCTCGTCTACCGCCGCTTCACCCCGCGCTACGTGCACGAACGCTACGCCGAGCGGATCAGGGCGGTGGTGGTCGAGCAGATCGGCCAGGCACTGGAGGAGGGCACGGTGGACGCGGTGCCCGCGCTGGCCGCGCCGCTGCCCGCCCAGATGATCGGCTGGCTGCTCGGCTTCCCCGACGCCGACTGGCCCAAGCTCAAGCATTGGTCGGAGACGACGATCGCGGCGGGGGGCGGCCTGCGCTACGTCACTCACGAGGCCGCAGTCGCCGCCGGGGAGTTCGGCCTGGCCGTGCTCGACCTGGCCGCCGAGCGCCGCAAGTGCCCGCACGACGACCTCATATCGCTGTGGTCGGTACGGCCCGACTACGACGACGAGCGCCTGGCCAACGAGGCGCTGCTGCTGCTCGACGGCGGCGCGGAGACCACCCGCACGGTGATCGCCACCGCCATCGACGTGCTGATCAGGCACCCGGACCAGTGGCGGCTGCTACGCGAGGACCCGTCGCTGGTGGAGAGCGCGGTCGAGGAGTTCATCCGCTGGAGCACCCCGATCCTCAACATGTGCCGCGCCGCCACCCGCGACACCGAGCTGCATGGTCACATCATCAGGAAGGGCCAGCAGGTCCTGCTCATGTACGGCTCGGCCAACCGCGACCCGGCGGTCTTCGCCGATCCCGACGTGTTCGACGTGACCAGGAAGCCGGGCGGCCACATCGCCTTCGGCCTGGGCACGCACTTCTGCCTCGGCGCGGCGCTGGCCAGGCTGGAGCTGAAGATCTTCTTCGAGGAATGGGTGGCCAGGGTCGGCTCGGCCGCGTGGGCCGACGCGGAGGGGCCGCGGCTGATGCGCAACTCGTTCGTGCGCGGTGTCACGTCCTTCCCGATCGTCCTGGAGGCGCGATGATCAACCTCGCGGACGTCTTCGAACGCGCCGCGGATGCGGTGCCCGACCGGCTCGCGCTGGTCGCGGGCGAGGTCCGGCTGACCTACCGCGAGCTGGACGAGCGTGCCAACCGGGTGGCGCACTGGCTCCAGGTCCAAGGGGTACGGCCGGGCGAGCACGTGGGCATCCTGTCCTGGAACCGCGCGGAATGGCTGGAGAGCATGATCGGCTGCTTCAAGGCCAGGGTGGCGCCGGTCAACGTCAACTACCGTTACGTCGAGCGGGAGCTGGCCCATCTGCTCGGCGACGCCGACTGCGTGGCGCTGCTGGGCGAGGCCGACCTGCTGGCCAGGGCGCCTTTCGACGGTCCCGTGCTGGCCTTCGGCGAGCCGTACGAGCGGGCGCTGGCGGGCGTGCCGGGCGGCAGGGACTTCGGGCCGCGGTCGGGAGAGGACCCGTACATCCTCTACACCGGCGGCACGACCGGGCTGCCCAAGGGCGTGTTGTGGCGTTCGGAGGACATCTACCTCGCGGCGATGAGCGTCTACTCGGGGCCCATCGCGGATGTTTCGGAGCTGCGCTTCGGGGCCGAGGGGCTGCTCTTCCAGGTGCACGCGCCGCTGATGCACGGCAACGGGCAGTGGAGTACCTGGATCTGCCTGTCGGCGGGCGGCACGGTGGTCCTGTGGACGGGGCGGCACTTCGATCCGGCCGCGGTGCTGGAGTTGGCCGAGCGCGAGCGGTCGCAGGTGCTGTCGTTCGTGGGGGACGGCATGGCCAGGCCGGTCGCCGACGAGCTGGGGCGCCGGCCGTACAAGCTGGAGGTCTTCTCGGTGGGGTCGGGCGGGGCGCCGCTGTCGGCGACGACGCGCGAGAGGATCCGCGCGGCGCTGCCCGACGTGATGATCGTCGACAGCTACGGCGGGTCGGAGACGGGCGCGATCGGGGCCGCCGCCGAGGAGGAGCGGCCCAGGTTCGCGCTAGGCCCCGGCTTCGCCGTGCTTGGCCCCGATCACCTGCCGGTACGGCCGGGCGAGCAGGGCGTGCTGGCCAGGTCAGGAAACATCCCGCTCTGCTATTACAAGGATCCGGTGAAGACGGCGAGCACCTTCGTCACCGGGCCGGACGGGACCCGCTGGGCGCTCCAGGGCGACCAGGCGATCCTGCACGAGGACGGCACCGCGCTCATGCTCGGCCGGGGCTCGATGGTGATCAACACCGGCGGGGAGAAGGTGTTCCCCGAGGAGGTGGAGATCGCCCTGCGCAGCCACCCGAAGGTGTACGACGCGCTGGTGGTCGGCACGCCCGACCCACGGTTCGGCCAGCGGGTGACAGCAGTGGTCGCAGGTGAGGTGACGCTGGAGGAGCTGGCCGAGCACTGCTGCGGGCGGCTCGCGGGTTACAAGATCCCGCGAGCGCTGCGGATCGTGCCCGAGATCAAGCGGACGCCCGTGGGCAAGCTCGACTACGCGTGGGCGCGGACATTGTTCGCGTAGTCCTTCTGCATATCGTGACGAGGCGCCGTTAGCCGGCTTCCAGAACGAAGAACAGGAAGCACAGGAACCTCGTGCCGGTGATCTCGCGGAGCTCCTCGGGGAACAGTTCGCGGGCTTCCGGCACAAACGGTGGTTCGCTGATGACACTGATGCGAAAGCCCGCCGCGGTGAAGGCTTCGGTCATCGCGTGCAGCGGCCGGTCCCAGAACCTCATCTGAACGGTCTGCCCACCTCTGGTCCATTCGTCGGTCCGGCTGCAGGTCTCGAAGTACTTGAACTTTTCTCCAGCCATGTGCTGCATGAGCGTAATGCCGAAGGGGTGATGGACCGAGACGAGGAGTCGGCCACCAGGCCTGAGCACGCGTCGCAGCTCGGCCAGTGTCGGTCCCCAGTCTTCCAGGTAGTGCAGCACCAGGGACGCGATGACGTCGTCGAACGCCTCGTCAGGGAAGGGCAATGGGTTGGCCAGGTCAGCGACCTGCAGATCCGCGTCGGCGCCCAGCCGCTGCCGGGCCTGCTCCAGCATCCCGGCGCTCGCGTCGACGCCGGTGACGGTGACGCCTCGATCGCGCAGCGCGGAGAACAGGGGGCCTGAGCCGCAGCCGGCGTCGAGGATGCGCCTTCCGGTTACGTTCCCGGCAAGCTCCAGCATCGCGGGACGCTCGTAGTACGCATTTGTGAGGCTGGTCTCGTTCTCGGTCGTGTACCCCTCGGCCATCCTGTCGTAGTCGTTGAATCGGGGCGAAGATGCGGTCTCAACGTACTTCTCGGGCATAGCAGACATCAGGCCATTGTGGCCCATCAGGCACAGGAGACCCAGGCGTACGGCCTGGTTGCCGTGATTGAGCGTTTCGATTGGCGGAAATCGCCACCTTGTCTGGTAACGGCCTGCTCGCGCTGTGCTGAAATGCGAGCAGGGGGATTCCTCCAGGTGCTGTGATTCTTGTTGTCGGTGAACCGCGTGCGCACGGCTGGCGGGTCCGCTCAGGTGAGGAGTTTCGCGAGCTGGGCCATCTCGGTCGGTGGGTCGATCACCGGCTGGATGAGCAGTTCGTCGACGCCGGCCTGTTCCAGGGTGGTGATGCGGGCGCGGAGGTCGTTGCGGGTGCCGACCAAGGCCAGGGTGTCCATCAGTGAGGGCAGGATCAGGTCCCGGTCCTCCGGTGCGATGCGTTCGAGGTAGTCGGGGTAGAGCTTGGTGTGCCGGTCGGGTGCGGTGGCGGTGGTGCCGCGCCGGTCGAGGAGTCGCCGCACCGCCTCGCGTTCCTCGGGGCCGAGTTGCTCGGCGAAAGCGCGT
Source organism: Streptosporangium sp. NPDC003464 (assembly GCF_053588315.1). Lineage (NCBI taxonomy): Bacteria > Bacillati > Actinomycetota > Actinomycetes > Streptosporangiales > Streptosporangiaceae > Streptosporangium > Streptosporangium sp. NPDC003464. The sequence continues at coordinate 25,336 of NZ_JBSFPS010000058.1, forward strand.
GCGTCGGCGGCGGTGTCGGCGGCGAAGGCCAGCAGCGACAGGACGATGTGGCCAGTTGCGTCCCGGGCAGCGTCACCGCGGGGGTCCTCGTCCTCGTCGAGTATGTGCAGCGCGGTGACCACGTAGGAGTCCATGCGGGAGTCGGGGTCGCGTGGCGTGTCGTGGGCGGCGTGGCGGCGGGCGTCATGAAGTGCTTGCCAGGCGGTGGGGTCCAGCAGGCCGAAGGAGATCAGGCCGGTGCCGCGGCGGCCGGCGACGGCGGCGGCCTTCGGTCCTGGCAGCGCGGCCACGACGAACTCGATCGGGTCGGCCGTGTTCGCGTGCGCCCCGGTGTGCAGGAATCGGACGTTGCGGACCCGGTCACCTTCGCGGTACTCGATGGTGCGTCCGGCGCACAGGTTCTGCAGTGCGCTGGTGAAGTTCTCCATCGTGGCTGCTGTGGTCGGCCGCATGCCCAGTGTGCGCCGGGCGGTGTTTCCGGTGCCGATCCCGCAGATGATCCGGCCTGGTGCCAGGGCGTTGAGGCTGGCGAACGCGCTCGCGGCGGCCGGGGCCGAGCGCAGCGCCGGTGAGGTCACGCCGATGCCGAGCCTGATGCGGCTGGTGGCCTTCGCACACAGTCCCAGGGCGACGAAGGGGTCGCCGTGGACCATCGGGGTGTCGTAGAGCCAGAAACTGTGCAGGCCCAACTCCTCGGCCTGTACAGCGAGGTCCTCCACACCGGGGTGTGCGGTGACCACGACGCCTGCACGCATCAAAACCTCCAAGGCGCGAAGAATCGAACGTACTCAGCCTGACACCGGACGGTGGATCGAGCATGTCGAGGTCGATTGGACAGTCGGCGCCGAGCGGTTGCGGGTGTCGTTCAGCGACATCGAAGGCGGAAGCAGAAACCCCAGCCGGGCACAGCCAGGCTGGGGTTTCTTCATCGTACGGCTGAGCCTTCCGCAGGCGACCGGTCACCCGTCAGCTGGTGAAACGTCCCTCACGGGTGTACTTGCAAGCCCCACTGAGGCAGTTAGGGCTGGACCCCCAACTGTCGTTATAGGTGACCTTGCGGTGGCGCTTGATCTTGCCCTTGATCTCTTCCGCCTGAAGCCCAGGGCCGACCTTCTCGTCCGCATGCTTCCACCAACTGGTGCCGTTCCAGTAGTAAAGCCGGTGCTGGGCCCACAGGGAACTCGGCGAGTCCGCCGGCAGGCAGTTGAAGATGAAGCTCTCCGCGCGACGCTCCTTGAAACCGCCGAAGTCGTGGGTGGTGTACGACTTGGGAGCCAGGCCGGCCTGGGCTTTGTCGTGCCAGCGGTTCCAGCTCCAGTGTTCGTCGGTGCACGAGGCGGAGAGCACGGCGCTGGCCGGAGCGGTCAGGCCGCGTACGGTGACCGGCTCGCTGGTGATCCGCCGCCGCTGCAGCTCGGCGGGGAGGTCGGTGCCGTGGTCATCGACGAGGCGCTGGGGCACCGGCACGTCGGGCGGGGTGATCTCCAGGTAGGTCTGCAGATAGCTGTTGCTCCGATCCCAGTCGATGAGCGGCGCGCGGCCGATGATCCCGAGCTGGGACATCCCCACTTCGTTGGAGGGCTGGCTGTCGGAGAAGCTCACGGTGAGACCGGTCGTGTATTCGATGTGCGCCAGGGGGATCTCCCGGTCGCTCTCCTCTGGTTCGGCCGCGGCCGGGGAGGAGGCGAGCACCATCGTGGCGGCGACAGCTGCGATTACCTTCATGTCACTCCTTGCGGTTGAAGTTTCCCGCGCAGAACGTTAGGCACCGACACTTTCAGTTGCCTTAAACATGAGCTCAGCGCATGCTTCCAGCGCGCCGGCGCCGGATCGGATTGTCTGTCGGGTCTGTCACTACTGACGTCTTCTCTGCTTGGCGGCCTCGCGCTCGAGGCGCGTCAGGCCGCCCGGGTAAGCACAGAACTCCTATGGCTGCGGCGAGGGGCAGAGTAGGCGGTGATCCCGCGTTCTACCTGTGTTCGCTTCGAGGTTGTCGTCATATTCCGACGAGACTTCTCGATAAGCGCTGAGCCGCAGGTCAGCTGAGTGCTGGGGGCGATGCTCCAGCCGGCTTTGTCCAGGACCGCAAGCTGCGGCCGATCAGGTTCTGCGCGAGATGACCATGATGTATTCGCAGGGAGCGTTCGTTCGGTTGGCGAAGCCGTGGTCCGCGTCGGCCTGGAAGAACAGGGAGTCGCCTGTGTTCAGGGTCTCGTTGATCCCGCCGATCGCGACGGTGAGCGTGCCTTCGAGCACCACGAGTTGTTTCTCCGTACCCGGCGGATACGCGGGCAGCAGCCCGGTAGAGACCTGCGCGGGGAGGTAGTGGACGACCATCTCGGCTCCTCCCGCGCCCGGGGCCGCTGACACCATGTGCCGCTCGAAGCCGGTTTCCGGGTCACGGAAAACGGGGCGATGGTTCTTACGCATGACAACGGCCACACCGGACGCGGCAGCAGCCGGCGCACCGATCAGGTCCGAGAGCGACGCGTCGAGCGCGTGGGCGATCCTGGACGCGACACCGATCGTCGGGCTCTTCTCACCGCGTTCGACCTTGGACAGCATCGCCCGGCTGACCGACGACTGTGTGGACAGCTGCTCCAGCGTCAGGCCCGCCTCCTCGCGGCGTCGCCGCACGTTACCGCCGAACGCGCCGGCCAGGTCGTCACCGTGCTGTAGTTCGGCCGCGTTTCCGTCTTGCTCGACCACTGTGCTCCTCGATCGATGAGTACCTCGCTGCTCACAGTGTAGGGTTTCTTCTATAGAAGATAGAGTCTTCTATGGGAGACGCGCGATGCGCGCCCAACACGACGGAGGTTCCATGCGTTTGATCTCGAGTGGCCGGCACCATGCCACGTTCGAATTCGGCGAGCTGCAGGTGATCTCGTTGCGAGACGGGTACATCGACATGCCGCCGACACGGCTCCGCGACGAGGACGGGCGCACGCTCGATGAGCTGCCGGCCGCCGTCCCGCTGGCCGGCGACAACCTGCGGCTGTCGGTCAACGCCTTCTTCGTCACCGACGGCACGCGGTCGGTTCTCATCGACACCGGCGCGTCCAACGCCTGGCACGACCCCACCATGGGATTGATCTACGACGCGCTCGACGAAGCGGGGGTCGACCGCGCGCATGTCACCGATGTGGCCATCACCCACAAACACGAAGACCACGTGAGCGGCCTGATCGCGCCGGACGGTTCAGAGGCGTTCACCAAACTCGAGCGCGTGTGGATCGGCGCGGGCGACACCTCGGTGTTCACCGGGCGGCTCGAGCCGATCCGCGACCGGGTCGTACCCGTGTCGGAGAAGGTCGCGATCAACGACTGGACCACCGCGATCCCGACACCGGGCCACACACCCGGTCACACCGTCTACGAGGTCAGGAGCAGCACCGGCCACCTTCTCGCCTGGGGCGACACCGTTCACGTTCCCACGCTCCAATTCGATCAGCCGAACGTGTCCTGGGAGCTCGACGGCGACCAGTCCCAGGCCCGCGCCGCGCGGGCGGCGCTCCTCGAACAGCTGGCCCGACCACACCACTTCGTAGCCGGCGCCCACCTCGACTCACCCGGCATCGCCCGCGTGACCGCCTCCGGCGACGGTTATGCGCTGGAGTACCTCGCACCACCGATCGGCTGATCGAGCCTGTCGGCTCCGGGCCGCGCCCGCGATGGCGGCCAAGGAGGGCAAGCTCGTCCAGCCCGGCTGGTCGCCCACGGACTCGACCACCTGGACGGCCGCCGCCACACCAGCCTCATGCGCCGGCCGAACGGGTCGTTCCGGGCGGGGCGCTCGCCGCTGTTTCCGACCAGGCGAACCACCCATCAGGCAGTACAACCGGGTGATCTGCTCGTCCCGCCGAATCAGACGGTCAGAACGATCTTGCCGAAGGTGGCGCGGGACTCCAGCAGAGTGTGCGCGGCCGCGGCTCCGTCCAGCGGGAAGGTGCCGTGCACCACCGGCTTCAGGCGGCCTTCCCGCAAGTCGGCGAAGACGAGTGCGAAGGTATCGGCGGCGGTCTTCGACGGTGCGCTGGTGAGACTGAGGGTCGAGATGGTCCAGGACTGCTGGAAGTTCGCGAACAGTGCCATGCCGAAGTCGGGGGTGGGGGCGCCTGCGGCGATACCGCTGATCACGTACCTGCCGTTCGGGCGGAGCAGGGGGATGAAGTCGGCCACGTCGGAACCGGCGACGATGTCGATGACGGCGTGATAGCGGCCGTCCGGGCCCGGGTCGACCGCGTCCAGGCCCTCGACCTCCGTGGCCCCCAGGTCGTACAGCCGCTGCGCGACGGACCGGTCGGGAACGGAGGCGATCACCGTCGCACCCCGAGCGGCCGCGAGCTGGGTGGTGAGCACGCCGATCCCGCCACCGGCGCCTCGGACGAGCACCCGCTCGCCCGCCTTGAGGTCGGCCCTTTCCAGGCTTGCCGCGGCGACCAGGGAATTCACCCCGAGCGCTACCGCGTCATGGGACGAGACGTCCTCCGGTAGTTCTACGAGAGATTCGACGGGCACCACGGCGCGGTCGCTGTAGCCGCCGCCGTGTCCGGTCGGCGCGAAGACCCGGCGTCCCACCCACCCGGCGTCGCCCTCCGAGCCGACCTCGACCACCGTGCCCGCCACCTCCAGACCGGGTACGAAGCCGGTGCCGACGTCGGGCTTGGCGCCCTGCCGTATCAGAACGTCGAAAAGGCCGACCCCGGCCGCTGCCACCGCCAATACGGCATGGCCCGGCTCGGCGGTCGGGTCCGGCCGGTCGACCAGCTTGAGGTTCTCCGGACCACCGAAGTCGGTGATCTCTACTGCACGCATGAGGTCTCCTTGGGGCGTCTGCCGCGCACGAAAGGGGAAGTGACTGCCGAACAACGAGGCTCAGACGTCCTCGGTGACCTCGACGCCGCGGCACCAGAGCAGGCTAATCCCACTAAGCGGATGACCCCTTCCATTTGTGGTTAAGTGAGAGACGTGCCTGTTCAGCCGTCTCGGAACCCGTCCTCGTCCGCCTCCGAGACCCCCGTCCGGGGGCAGCGAGCCGACGCCCGACACAACCGCGCCCGGCTCCTCCGGGCCGCCCGCGAGGCGTACGCCCTCAACGGCGCCGACGTACCCTCCAGCACCATCGCCCGCAGGGCCGGCGTTGGCGCCGCCACCCTCTATCGGCACTTCCCGACCCGGGGCTCGCTGATCGCCGCGGCGTTCTCCGAGCAGTTCTCCGAGTGCGTCGCAGCCTTGGACGAGGCCCTACGGGACGACGATCCCGGGCGCGGTCTCTGCTCCGTCCTCACCAAGGTGTGCAGGATGCAGGCCGAAGACCGCGGGTTCAGCGCCGCGTTCCTCGAGGAGTCTCCCGACGATCCCGACCTCCATCGCGAGCGCGCCCGTGCCGAGGCAGGACTCGCCCAGCTGGTACGACGTGCGAAGAACACAGGGCAGTTGCGCAAGGACTTCGATCCCAGCGACGTCACCCTCCTGCTCCTGGCGAACAGCGGCGTCGTGCGGCAGTCCCCGGAGGCGTCCCTGGCCGCCTCTCGCTGCCTGCTCGCCTACTTCCTCCAGTCCTGCCGGGCCACGGACGGCGCGCCGTCCCTGCCCCAGCCCGCACCACTCCGCCTCGACGACCTTTACGGGCCGCCACACCGAACCGACTGACCGGCGACTTCCGCCGGGGGGCACGCCCCCACGCCAGACGCTTGCCCGTCTGTGCGCCAGCCAACCAAGATCAATATCGTCGGGATTTCGGTTCCGATGCGACATCGACTGCTCGGCCCGCTGAGCACGGACCCGATCGCGGCAGCTGGAAACATCTCCGTCAGAGGTCATCAGCCACTTTGGGGCTGGGGACATCTTCGGGAGCGGAGGGCCTGCACGGAGGTCGCCACGACTGGGTGGCCTGACCTCGACGAGGAAGGCTCGCTGGGGCGGGTTGGCTGCACTATCTCATGTGATCTTCCGGAGGCAGGCGGGGGATGTCGGCTCGATAGAGGCTGAGGAGCAGTCCGTAGGCCTCGGTTCCGTGCTCTGCGGTCCCGTGCGGCTCGTAGCCGTGGTCGAACGTTTCGAGTCGTTCGGCCAGCGCGCGGGCCTCTTCGGGGGTGAGCCAGAGGTGGTGCAGCACGGTGTGGCCGGGGTCGCCGGGACGGACGGGGGACATCTCCGCCAGGGCCGCGTCGTGGAGGAACCTGGCCCCGGTTTCCTCATCGAGCTGGAATCCCTTGTTGATCAGCTCGAAGCGCTGTTCGGTGCCGCCACGGACCTGCCGGGTGCTCGCGAGGCGGACGAGCCCGGCCTCGCGCAGGATGCGCACGTGGTAGCCGACCGTTCCCTTGGTGGAATCGAGTGCCGAGGTCAGCTCGCTCAAGGTGGCGGGGCGCTGGCGTAGCAGGTTCACCATGCGGTGGCGCAACGGGTGGCCGAGTGCTTTGTACTGCGCGGATGAGCGCAGGGCGAGGAGCTGCTCATCTGTCATGACGTAAGTGTCCAGGAACTTCGACGCTTTTGACAAATCGCTCACGCCGTTGGCAGACTGCCCGGCACCGAAAGTGTCGAATAATCTAGATACTTGGACTCCGCATGCCTCTGTCAACGGCACATGTCGCAACCGATCGCCCCGAGCGCTACGCCAAACAGTTGATCTCACACATGGGCCACAGGGCCGACGTGGAGCACACCGGCGCCGGCAGAGGAACGATCACCTTCCCCTCCGGCGCCTGCTCGCTGGCCTCCTCCCAGCGGGAACTGGTCCTGATCGCCACCGCCGCGGACCTCGACTCGCTGATCGGCGTGCAGGACGTCATCACCCGGCATCTGCTGCGCTTCGCCACCCAGGAGGAGATCCGCGTCGACTGGACCGACCCGGGCTCCGGCGATGCTCTCGAGATCGTCGCTCCGGCCGTCGATGACTACCTGCGGGCACACTGCACACCGCCCGGCGAGTTGCTGACCGAGCTGGCCGAAACGACGCGAGAGGCGACAGGTCGCGCCGCCGGAATGCAGGTCACGGCCGACGAGGGGGCGCTGCTGGAGATGCTGGTCCGACTCTCGGGTGCACGCCGGGCCATCGAGATCGGCGTGTTCACCGGGTGCTCCTCGCTGTGCATCGCTCGCGCGCTGCCCGCCGACGGCTACCTGCTCGCCTGCGACGTGAGCAGCGAATGGACCTCCATCGCCAGGCCGTACTGGCGACGCGCGGGCGTCGATGACCGCATCGACCTCAGGATCGGCCCGGCCCTCGACACACTCCGGGCACTGCCCGAAGAACCAGCCTTCGACTTCGCCTTCATCGACGCGGACAAGGGCAACTATCCCCGCTACTACGAGGAGATCGTGCCGCGGCTCGCGCCCGGCGGTCTTCTCGTTCTTGACAATGTGTTCTTGGGCGGCAGGGTGCTCGACCCGACCTTCCAGGGCGACGATCATCAGGCGATGCGGCGCGTGAACAAGGCTCTCAGCCGTGACGAGCGCCTGGATGTGGTCATGCTGCCCGTCCGCGACGGTGTCACTCTGGCCAGAAAACGCTGATCAGGCCATGGAGCTGCCGAGTCCGGAATGAAGCCCCAATTATGGAACAAATCATTCCGTTCTGTTAAAGTTTGCCTGTTGGTCGCCCCTTGAAGAGGAGTCCTCATGTACCTGGTTACCGGTGCCACCGCCCACTTCGGCCGCCAGGCCGTCGAAGCGTTGCACGCAGCGGGCCATCCCGTCCGGGCGTTGACCCGCAACCCCGAGCAGGCAGGTCTACCGCAGGGTGTCGAGCTGGCCCAGGCCGACCTGACCAAGCCGGAAACCCTCCCCGGCGCCCTCCAGGACGTGACCGCGATCCTGCTGGTCCTGCAGTACGGCATGGACCCGGCGCCGCTCCTGGCCGCCGCCGGGCAGGCCGGTGTCGCCCGGATCGTCTTCCTGTCCTCGGGCGCGGTGGTGGACGGCATCGACCCCCAGTCGGATGTGATCGCCCAGTACCACAGTGACGTGGAGCAGGCCGTCCGCAATTCCGGCCTGGAATGGACGCTTCTGCGGTTGCTGTTCCCGGCGATCAACTCGTTGACGTTCGCGATGCAGCTGGCCGGCGGTGACGTGATCCGCGCGCCGTACATCAACGCCGCCTTCAGCGCCGTCCACGAGCTGGACGTCGCGGACGTGGCGGTCTCGACCCTGACCGGCGACGGCCACGCCGGACAGACCTACAGCCTGACCGGACCCGAGTCGCTCACCCAGGCCGACCAGGTCCGCATCCTCGGCCAGGCGCTCGGACGCCCGCTCACCACCGAGGACCTCGACCCGGAGCCGGTGCTGGAGCAGATGAGCGCCTTCATGGATCCCGCCTTCCTGGGCGCGCTGTTCGGCCTCATGGCGACCACCGTCGGCAAGCCGGCCGACGTCAACGACACCGTGGAACGGATCACCGGCCACCCCGCGCGCTCCTACGCGCAGTGGGCCGCCGACCACGCCGCCGACTTCTGATCAAAGGATCCCCCTCACATGCGTTTCACCAAGACCCTCGCCGCGCTGGCCACCGCAGCCGCGCTCATCACCCCCGCCGTACCAGCCCAGGCCAGCACGGTGGGCCCCCGCTGGACGGGCGCCTGGTCGGCCGCCGTGCAGCAGCCCTCGCCCGGCGGGCTGCCGGGCTCGTCCAACTGGTCACAGGCGGGATTCAAGCGGCAGTCGGTACGCCAGGTGATCCGGGTCACCGGCGCCGGCGTCGTCATCCGTATCAAGATCTCCAACCTGTACGGCACAGCGCCCCTCACGGTGAGCGGAGCGACGGTGGCCAAGGCCGCCGCCGGGGCCGCCATCCGTCCGGCGACCCTGCGCCCGGCGACCTTCTCGCTGCGGCCGTACACGGTGATCCCGGCGGGTCAGGAACTGGTCAGCGACCCCATCCCGCTACCCGTCCAGGCGCTGGACCGGCTGGCCGTCACCCTCTACTTCCAGGGGGCGACCGGACCGGCCACCTTCCACGACATCTCCTCGGCCACCAGTTACCGGGCATCCGGCGACCATCGGTCCGACCCGCGCGGCACCGCCTTCACCGACAGCTCGCACTCGTGGTACTTCCTGAGCGGGGTGGACGTGCTGAGCCCCGCCGCCCAAGGAGCGGTGGTGACCTTCGGCGACTCGGTCACCGACGGCACCGGCTCCACCCTCGACGCCGACAACCGCTATCCCGACCAGCTCGCCGAGCGGCTGGTCGCAGCCGGCAGGCCGCTGACCGTGCTGAACAGCGGTATCTCCGGCAACCAGGTTCTCGCCCACCACCCGCTGTTCGGCGAAAGCGGCCTGGCCCGCTTCCAGCGGGACGTGCTCGACAGGCCGGGAGTGCGCACGGTGATCGTGATGGAAGGCATCAACGACATCACCTACCCCGGCCCGGTGGTCACCGCCGAGCAGGTCATCGCGGGACACCGCGAGCTGATCCGGCTCGCCCACGCCCGCGGGATCCGAGTCGTGGGCGGCACGATCATGCCGTTCAAGGGCAACCCCTGGCTCTACCCGGACGGCACCCCGGAACCGTTCGCCCAGGAGCAGGTCAGGGACCAGGTGAACATCTGGATCAGGTCCAGCGGCGAGTACGACGCGGTGGCCGACTTCGAACAAGCCCTGCGCTCGCCGACCGACCCGGACCGGTTGCGGCCGGAGTTCAACGTCCGCGACGGGCAAGAGGGCGACTGGCTCCACCCCAACGACGCCGGCCTGAACGCCATGGCGGAGGTCATCGACCTGAGCCGCCTGTAGGGACCGCGCCCTTGGTGACGTCGGCGGTTGATCACGGGTGGAAGCCCAGGTGCTTGCGAATCTGGCCGAGGTGGTGGACGGCGTCGCAGGGCAGCGGCCTGCCGGCACCGTTGATGCCGGCCCGGAACAGCGGCCCGGCGGTGTAGCCGGAGCGGGCCAGGTACAGCATTTTCAACGGATATGCAGGTCAGAGCGTCGTTAAGGGTCTAGGGACGCAATCTGGAAGGGGGCCGGTGACCTGCGTTGACGTTGCTTCCTCCGCTGTTACCACCGGAACCCCCAAAGCAGAGACGCGACTGACAACTGCTGTTGGCTCCGAGACCATCAGGCAGTGACCACAGAACCGCATCGGCTGTCCCTCCGCGTCGTCGTGCCACCACTCGGAACCAGGGCCGGCGTGGAATGCCGACCGATCGTCGACGGACGAGACATCCTGACCGACGTCTTCGATGAGGGCCCAGCAGAGGACCCTCGCTATCTGTTGGGCCCGAACGCGCCGCTGAGAAATGCGACCAACGTCCCTCGTGAGGTTCGGCTCGCTGAGGCTGGGTGCACCGAAAGATGCTGCGGTGCTGTCTACGTGACAGTCAGGCGCGAAGGGCAGTACGTGATCTGGAGCGGCTGGCGCAACCCGGATGCCGAGGAGTTCGATCTTCCAGAGTTCCGGTTCGACGTCGATCAGTACGCGGCGGAGGTCCACCGGGCCACGACGGATCACAGCTGGGAGTGGCCGGCCCGAACGGTCGCCAGACTGCTGGAGGAACGGCTCCGGGAGCACACCGACTGGCTGACGACGTGGGACTGCGAGCTGTACGCCGTCTCCGCCTGGCCCTGGGAACCTGAGCAGATCACCATCTTCCTGTTCCATCCCGGCTGGTCCGCGATCGGGGAAAACCGCCCTTGGCTTCAGTTCAGGATGACCATTCCGATCTCCGGAGACGACCCGGCCGACCAAGTCGAACGCCTTGAGGCGCGTCTCACGGCCGAAGATCCCCGCGAGGTCGCTGAGGTCTGCGGAGGTTCGAAGGAGTCCGCCGGCCAGCTCGGCTACCCCCGGCCTGGGCCCCGACGACGCGCGTGAAGAAGGGGTGCCATCGGAATAGGCCCACCGCTCGGGTCCATGCGATGAGCCCCGAAGTAACTCTCAGTAATCGACTAGGGGGCCTTGAGTCCGGGGCGACCTTGCCGCCCCGGGTGCGGCAGGCACTGCCGGCCGGCGCGGCGCACATCGGGCAGTCGAAGACTTCGGCGGCGGTGGCCGGATCGGCGAGCTCGGCCATGTCGCAGAACCTGTCGCAGGCCTGGTTCGGCGAAGGCGGTTTTGCGAGAGGTTTTGAGAGTGACGCCCGGGAACGGACCGGACACTGTGTGAACCGTGGTCGCGTCTCGCGGAATTACTCATTTATGAGAAGTCGCACAGATCACAGTCAGGGCCAGGACGTGCAGGCCGTGACGGTGGTGTTTGCCGGAGCAGTTGGGACGGTTGGCTCTGCCGGTGCGTCTCTGGGTGGGGATGAGGGTGCCGTCAACCAGGACGACCTCCCCGCCCCGAGCGACGATCTTCTTCAGGTGTCACATCCGCGTGGTCGCGACAGTGAGGTCTGCCATCTGGGTCAGACGTAGGGAGGTGGACTCATCGGCCGGCGTCATCACGGTCATCCGGTGTCCCGTCTCCGAAACACTGGTGGAGACGAAGTTCAGCTGAAGCTGCCCGACAAGAGGGCTGTCGAGGCGCTTTGTCTCGTACTGCTGGGGCAGTACGTCGTGACGGGCCCACAGTCGGGCGAACTCCTCTGATCGTTCCCGGAGGTCGTCAACGACTCCGGCAGCGGCAGGGGCGCCGAGGTGGGTGCCGACTTCGGCGCGCATTCTTGCGACCATCCGGGCGGCAACCAGCTCACCGTCGATGTAGCGGCTGCGCCAGTCGGGGTCGGTGAAGAACTGCACCGCGCAGTTGCGTTCACCAGGTGGGATGAGGTCAAGGTCGGTGAACAGGAACCGGTAGGCACGGTTGTATGCCACCACATCGAACAGCGGCGTTTGCAGGCACGCAGGGAACGGGTCGAGCTTGTCCAGGACAGGTTGAAACGCCGCGGTGAGTCCTGGGGCACATTCGGTGGGCCCGGCTTTCGGCGTACTTGATCCGGCGAGCTGGTGCAGGTGCCGTCTCTCGATGTCATCCAGATGCAGGGCTCGGGCGATCGCCTGCAGGACATGAATGCTGACGTTGATGGGACGGCCCTGTTCGAGCCAGGTGTACCAGGTGACGCCGACCCCCGCGAGGACGGCGACCTCTTCGCGCCGTAGTCCGGGTGTCCGCCGTCGCCCTGTGGACGGGAGACCTACCTGCTGCGGGGTCACTCGTTCGCGCCGGCTGCGGAGGAAGTCACCGAGCTCGCGCCGGACCGCGGCGGGCCTGGTCTCTGTCATGTCTTCATCCTCCCGCACGGGGAACCCGGTAGCCAGGTAGCGGCTAATACCCCCATAAATAGGCTCCTGGTGCCAGGATAACCAGCCCTTCAGGATCGACGGCATGGCCACATCTTCTGCACCGCACGACAACCTCTCCTCCCGCACAGGCGAACCTGACAGGGAGAGCGGCCGTGCCGCGCCGCCGCCTGCACCGGGTCCATCGGAGCCTCCGACTCCAGGACTGGGGATGGGCCGGCTCCTGACGACACTGTCGGCGTTGTTGTTGTCGGTGGCCAGTTTCGCGGCGGCGGGTATCGCCGTGCCCGACATCGGTGCTTCCCTGGGGGCCACGGCTGCCGAGCAGTCGTTGGTGGTGTCGGTGTACGCGTTGGGGTTCGCCGTTCCGATGGTCCTCGGGGGCAGGCTCGGGGATCTGTACGGGCGACGCCGACTCTTCCTGCTCGGCATGGCCGGTTTCATCCTGTTCTCCCTGGTCGCGACCCTGGCCCCGAGCATCACCGTGTTGATCGCCGCGCGGGCTCTCACCGGGATCTCTGCGGCGGCCATGGTTCCCCAGGTGCTGGCGACGATCACGGCGTCCACCCAGGGGCCCGAACGTGCCCGTGCTGTCGCGCTGTTCGGTGCGACCGCCGGCGGGGCCACGGCGATCGGTCAGGTCCTCGGCGGCCTGTTGCTGTCCGTCCCCCTGCTCGGTGCCCCCTGGCGCATGGTCTTCGCGATGAGCGTGCTCATGGGCGTGGTCGCGTTCGGCGCTGCGCTGCGCTGGCTGCCCGATACCAGTGCGCCCGGCCACCGGTCGCTCGACCTGATCGGGACGACACTGCTCGGGCTCGCCCTGCTGGCACTCATGATCCCGATCTCCCAGGGCGGCGCACTGGGCTGGCCGGTCTGGTGCTGGGTGCTGCTGGGGGCAACGCCGGTGCTCTTCGCAGCGTTCTGGCGGTGGCAGTTGCGGCTGCACCGTAGTGACCGCGTTCCGCTCGTTCCGCCGCCCCTGTTTCGACTCAGCTCCTACCGGATCGGGCTGATGATGGCGTTGATGCTCCAGTCCGCGTTCGGTGCGTTCACGTTCCTCTACGCGATCTCCACGCAGACGGGGCTCGGATGGCCTCCCATGCACGCGGCCCTCGTGCTGTTGCCGTTCTCCTTGTGCTTCCTTACCGTGTCGATCTGGTCGGGGAAGCTCGCGCCCCGTTCCGGGTTCCGCAGGCTCCTCACCATCGGCGGACTCATCCAAGCCGCACTCCTGAGCATCACAGCCGTCTCCGTGTTCCTCCAGGGTGCCGACCTGAACTCGTGGACGTTCGCCGCCCTCCTCGTCGGAGTCGGTGTCGGTCAGGCCTTCATGTTCGGGCCGCTCGTCGGAGCGATGATCGCCGAGGTCCCTCCAGCATCCGCGGGAGCAGCATCCGGCGTGCTTCAAACCACACAGCAAGCCGCGATGGGCCTCGGCGTCGCCGTCGCCGGAGGTCTACTCGGTGCGGCCCTGGCCGGTTCCACAGCCCCGACAGGTCAGGCATACATGAGCGCGCTGGCGATCTGCATGCTCGTCCAGGCGGCATTCGCCATCACGTTCGCCCTATGCGCGCTCGCCCTGCCCCGGCGCTGACACGAAGAATCCCGCGCGGCGTCCAGTGTCGTGATCGTGGCATTGCACGCCGCGCTGAAAGCCGGCATCGACAACCTTCTGGCCAACAACAATTGGTTGCCGCCGGCAGCGACGGGCTACGCGGCGATGCTGAGTCCGCGTCGCTTCTGCTTCCTGTCGAGGGTGGGCGAGGCCGGCAGCGGCGTGATGCTGAGGTGTCCGGCCAGCCAGCCGGTCGGCGGCGGCGCGCACGTCGTCGATGCCGTCGGCCTGCACCACGGTGGCGAGGGTTGCCGGCGTGCGACAGACCGGGGGAGCTTGTGGGATGCCCGGCCTGTACGCCGGCCTCGTGATCACCGCCGGGCAGCGCGGGGACTCCCCGCAGTTCGAGGTCGCCCTGGGCCGCAACAGGGTGCCCCGCCTGGGACCGGGTAGGCCGCGCACCCGGCCGGATCGCGTGCGCGCCGACAAGGCGTACGCCTCCCGGAAGAACCGCGCTTACCTGCGCCGGCGCGGGATCCTCTGCACCATCCCGGACAAGGCCGACCAAGTCCGCAACCGCAGGAAACGTGGTTCGCACGGTGGCCGGCCGCCGAAGTTCGCCCCGCAGGACCACAAGGATCGGCACGCGGTCGAATACTGCATCAACCGTCACAAAAGGCACCGAGCCGTGGCCACCCGGTACGACAAGCTCGCGGTCCGCCACGAGGCGACCGTCCTCATTGCGGCCATCAACGAGTGGTTGTGACCAGCCATTCGATACACGCCTAAGAGCTCCCAACAGAATGATCTCTGTTGTGATTTGATCTCTCGCTGTAGCGATGGCGAGGGGGCAGCAGGTGGCGCGGCTGAAGCCGTGGGAGATCAGTGATGAGTTGTGGGCGGTCATCGAGCCGCTTGCCGCCGAGCAGGAGCGCCGGGTACGGCCTCCGGGCCGCAAGCGGCTCGATGA
>NZ_JBSFPS010000059.1:0-39717 GCF_053588315.1 Streptosporangium sp. NPDC003464
ATCTACAGCGTGACGGACGGCATGTGGAGTGGCGCCACCAAGCAAGCGGGCGTCAATATCGCGACGCGGCTGACCAGGCTGTGCCGCTGACCGCGCATCCGCCCGGGATGCCCGCTGACCGGGTGACGACGGCGACGGGGGCGGTCCGGCCCCGTCGCCGTCTCGCCGGTGGCCCACGCCGCCAGGCGGGGACGCCGCGGCCTCGGGGTGGCCATGTTGCCGCCCAGCAGACGTGGCCGAGCCCCGCTCGTCCATTCCGGAGGCGTCGGCAGGCACGGTCCTCAACGGGCCGTCGTCCATGGTCGCCCCGCCCGAAGAGAGACCGCTGACCTGCACATCCGTTGTTTTCTGTGCCGCTGCTGCCAGGACCCCTACGGGCCCTCCAGTCGGGCCCATGTGAACATCGGTACAGCCGTTGGCGCTGAGAATGACCTTGACGAGTCGGCCTGTCGTTAAGAGGGTGCCGGTAAGAAACGCGCCATGAGCCCCAACCGGTGTTGATCTTGTTGTGACGTGCCCGGTCAATGTTGGGCGGACATGACGCCCCCCTGACCATCGAGTTCGGCGGGGTCAGCGGAGGTTGGTAATGCCGTCGAGGATGAGGGCGATGCCGGCGAGGAACTGCTCGCGATCATCGTGCTCGCGCATCTGGCCGCTGATGGCGTGCATGAACGGGTAGTCGGCGGGGTCGAGTTCCTGCCACGCCATCGACGCTGCCTCCAGGAACTTCTCGCGCTCCTCGTCGGTCTCGACGCCTGAGGTGTACCCGTCGATGCGGGTCTGGCTGACGGCGCCGAGGATGTAGTGCACGAGCGTTGAGGCCGCGACGAACCAGACGGCTTGCGGCACGCCCAAGGCACGCACCTGCCGGCCGATCTTCTCGAAGATCCCCACGGTCACCGGACCCCACGGGTTTCGGGTGAGTTGGACGGCCAGCCGCGTGGCGAGCCACTGGTGTTCGGCGATCGCGTCGAACAGGCCCAGGGCGACGACGCGGATCTCGTCCTCGGGCGTGGCCGGAGCCCGAGCGGGCTCGGTGGCCAGGGCGGCGGCGATGACGGTTTCGGTCGCGGTGTCCAGCAGCTCGTCCCGAGTGCCCACGTGGTAGTAGATCGCCCCGGACCCGGTGGCCAGGCGCTCGGTCAGCGCCCGGACGGTCAACCCGCCCGCGCCGCCCGCGTCGAGCAGCTCGATGGCGGTATCGATGATCTGCTCGCGGGAGAGCACCTGTCTGCGCCGCTGTGTCCGGCGCGCTCGCGTTGCCATGTATGCATTCTGCCACCTTGGAGCACTGAACCAAGTTGGTATAGTGTTCCAACATGGAACAGTGCACCATAAGTGCCGGCCTCGTCGGCCTTGGCACGAAGGAGCCATCATGAACCCCGTCACGATCATCGGCGCCGGGCTCGGCGGACTCACTCTGGCCCGCGTCCTGCACGTCCACGGCATCCCGGCCGAGGTCTACGAGGCGGAGGCATCACCGGAGGCACGGACGCAGGGTGGGATGCTCGACATCCACGACTACAACGGGCAGCTCGCCCTTGAGGCGGCCGGTCTGATGGAGGAGTTCCGCGCCATCGTTCTGGAGGGCCGCCAGGCTATACGCGCTCTGGGGTCGGACGGCGCCGTCCTGTTCGAGAAAGCCGACAACGGCATGGGCGGCCGTCCGGAGGCGCAGCGCGCTGACCTGCGGCGGATACTGCTGGACGCGCTCCCGGAGGGCACCGTCCGGTGGGACCGCAAGGTCACCGGCGCCCGGAGCCTCGGCAGCGGCCGCCACGAGGTGATCTTCGCCGACGGCAGCAGCGTCACCACGAGTCTGTTGGTCGGCGCGGACGGCGCCTGGTCGCGGGTCCGCCCGCTGCTGTCGGAGGCGGTGCCCGAGTACGTCGGCACGTCATTCGTCGAGACCTACCTGTTCGACGACGACACGCGGCACCCGGCCGTCGCGAAGGCGGTCGGCGGCGGTTCGATGTTCGCCCATGCGTCGGGGAAGGCGATCACTGCTCACCGCGAACACGGCGACACCTTGCACGCCTATGTGGAGCTCACCAGGCCGCTGGAGTGGTTCGACGGCATCGACTTCTCCGATCCGCCCGCGGCCGCCACCCGCGTCGCGGCGGAGTTCGACGGCTGGGCGCCCGAGCTCACCGCGCTGATCAGCGACACCGACACCCCGCCGGTCCTGCGTCCGCACTACGCCCTGCCCGACGGGCACCGGTGGGGCCGGACGCCCGGGGTGACCCTGGTCGGCGACGCCGCCCACCTGCTGGCCCCCAACGGCGAGGGGGCCAACCTGGCCATGTACGACGGCGCCGAACTCGGCAAGGCCCTCGCCGCCCACCTTGACGACGTCGAGGCCGGCCTCGCCGAATACGAGCAGGCCATGTTCATCCGCATGAGCCAGGCTGACGACGAGACGGCCATGCACCTCAAGGAGATGTTCGGCGACACAGCTTACGAAAGCCTCCTCACTCTGATCCCCGAACACCAGCAGGACCACTGAGCCGGCCAGCTCAGTGCCAGCTCAGTGCCCGTTTCAGTAACGGGTGCACTTCGGGAACGGGCCCCCACTTCCGCTGCCCCGCTGCCGGGCCGAGCCGGGCACGGCATCCCGCGCGACAAAGTGTTCTCCGAGAAGTTCAGCGCTCGGGTGCACGTACGGCCCCAGTTCGAGGCTGCGCTCGCTCGCCCGGCAGATCAAGGCCCAGGCCCCCGCGCTGCCGCGTCATCTTCACCGTTTACGAGACGGAGCGGCTGGGCCGCGGCGCCGCCGATCGTGCCAGCCGCGGTACAGCCCTCGTCGTACAGCGGGCTGCCGTATCCGGAGATGACGACGGTGGCGCGACAGGCGTGCAGAGCTTCGGCGAGGTCCCCGGCGCGCCGCCCATCTCATGGCGGTAGTTCCGCTCGCTGGAGGTGGTCCGCCAGCGCGGTGAGCTCGGCGGCGTCGCGTCCCAGCCGCTTCGTTGCGTGGACGGTGAACAGCACGCGGCAGTGCGGGGCGTGGCCCTTGATCTGCCGGGCGGGCGAGGGTGGCCTCGAACCGAGGACGGACCCGATGCGGGTGCTGATCTTCTCAGAGGAGATCTTGTCGCGGGGGATGCCGTGCGCGCTGAGCGTGTCAAGCTGCGGCTGCAGCTCCTGGGTGAGATGGCTGCACCGGGCGTACCCGATGCGGAGTCCGCGCCCAGGGCGCCGGTCTCGGGTACGGCCGGCGGCGGGGTGCCGGGCCGCCAGGGCTGGCCAGCGCTGCTACCGGAGGTGTGCTGCGGGTCCGTCATGCCCCGCGGCTTCTCACAGACCATTGCCGGAACAGGGGTCCGCCACCGTTCGAGTGAGAACGGGTTCTGAGAACGGATCGGGTGGTCCGGCCGTCCCCGGCGACCGCTGCTGATTTTCCTCCCGGAAAGGGGTCATTTATGAGACCGGCCCGGGCGAGTCGACCGTCACATTCGACTGACTCCCGCTGTCCGTCCCACCTCCCGGGGTCCCGGTAGCAAAGAGGAAATTTCCAACGAAGTAGCCTCTGGCCTGGATTGATACGGACTCCTATGTCTAGGTCTCGATTCACTTACGGTGTTGACCATGAGCGACGACAAGCCGGAGTCCGGGTACGGCGCGGGCGGTCGCCCGTTGTGGACGGCGCGGGACAGGGATGCTGAGGTCATCCGGACGGTGCTGCGCAAGGCCGGGTACCGCGTCGAGCCTGACGCTGACGGTGATCGGGTGCTGTTGGTGCGGGAGTCCTCCTGACCACGTTCGTTCCAGCGCGTGGGGTGGAGGTCAGCGGGGACGGCGGCGCTGGGCGGGGTCGGCTTCGGCGGTGATGCGTGCGGAGGTCTCCTCGCCCAGGCGGACGTACCGGCCGAGGCTGGACAGGTGCTGGTGGCGGCTCTTGGCCTGCAACTCCGGGGCGGTCCGTCCGGCCTGCGCGAGATGCTGCAGCGCGCTGTGCCGGAGTTGGTGCAACGTCCATCCATGCCGGTGCGGGTCCAGGTCGGCGGAGGCGGTTTTGAACAGGTACTCGGCGCGCGGGTAGGACAGCCGCCCCCGCCCGGTGATCGGGCAGATGTCACCGCGCGGGGCGCGCGAGATCCGGAAGTGGGGGCGCGCCGGTCGGCCAGGAACACCGGCCCGGCATGGCGGCCGGCCAGCAGGCGGGGCAGCAGCCGGACGGTGGCGGTGGCCCAGTGCACGTACTCGATGGCGCCGCCCTTGGAGACGACCCGGGCGCGGCGGAATTCCAGGTCGAGGTCCTCGACGTTGAGGCTGAGGATTTCCTCGGCGCGGGCCGCCGTGTCGTACAGGAGCCTCCACGGCACCCGTTCCCGCAGGGCGTGCGCGGGGTCGGTGAACAGCTTGTCCAGCCGGGCGGCCGGGATGGCGCGGTCACCGCGCCGGGCGGGCTTACGCCGCATCCGGCGTTGTGGTCGCCCAGAGCGGAGGCGGTCTGGTTGGTGGTGTCCGGCGGGTTCCTACGCGCCGGCGACAATTCACCGGCAGATGCCGGGGCGCCGTTTCTTGAGGCGGGAGTTCACTGATGCCGGTGGCGGAGTGCTCGTTGCTCTGCGGCGTCGAGTGCGGGTTTGAGGGGTGCGAGCGTGGTGTGCAGGAGGTCCGGTAGCGAGCCGGACGGCACGACGAGCCCGCTGGCCGTGGAGGACGAGGCAGTCGTCTGCAGCCACTGCTCGAGCGCCACGCGGACTGCGGCGGCCACGCTCGCCGCGAGCACCCGTGCGGTATGCGGGTCGCCGTCGCCGAGACGCTCGGCGATGGCCTCGGTGAGGGGATGTTCGATCGCGGTGGTGGTGTCAATGAATGCGTCGCGCAGCGCCGGGCGGGTGGTGATCAGCAGTAGCGCTTCCCGGCCGGGCGCGTCCGAAGCGGTGTACTGATCCACGATGGCCTCGATGACGGCGTCGGCGAGGCCGACGCCGTCGGGCCGGTCGGCCACCGCCGCCGCGACCCGTGCCTCTCGTTCGCTGGTGACGGCGGCGACGATCGCCTGTTCGCGGCTGGAGAAGTAGTTGTTGTACGTCCTCGGTGAGACGCCGGCGGCCTCGGCGATGTCATCGACGCGCACGTTGTCCGGTCCACGCTCAAGGGCCAGCCGCAGGGCCGCCGCGCGCAATGCCTCTCGGGTGGCCTGCTTCTTCTGCTCGCGCAGCCCCGTCCGTCTCGTCGTCACCGTCTCAGCATAGCCTATATGCGTGCACGCAAATTTGCGCACACGCATATTTGTGCCTAACCTGGCGTCCTCACCCCCGTCAGGAAGGACCAGAACGATGAGGGCCAAAGGGATCAGCTACGACACCGGCTTCGTCAAGAACGGAGCGAACTCCCGCAAGCGCTTCGACCCGGACGTGGTCGAGCGCGAGCTGCGCATCATCCGCGATGACCTGCACTGCACCGCGGTCCGTGTCATGGGCGGTGATCCGGAACGGATTGAGCTGGCGGCGGCGCACGCCGCCGATCTGGGCCTGGAGGTCTGGTTCTCCCCCTATCCCATCGAACTGACCGCCGAGGAGATGCTGTCGTTGTTCGCGGACTGCGCCGAACGCGCGGAGCGGTTGAGGCGGCGTGGAGCTGAGGTGGTGTTCGTCGTCGGCGCCGAGCTGAGCCTGATGAATCCTGGGTTCCTGCCCGGTGACAGCATCGATGAGCGGGTCGCGTTGCTGAGCCGGCCAGATCGCGTGCGGGAGCAGATCGGCGAGGTAAGCGCACGTGTCAACGACTTCCTCGGCGCGGCTGTGCAACTGGTCCGCGGGCGCTTCGGTGGCAGGACGACCTACGCTTCCGTGCCGCTTGAGCGGGTCGACTGGGCACTCTTCGACATCGTGTCCATGGATCTCTATCGGTCGGCCGAGATCGCCGACCGTTTCGCCGACGGCGTCCGTGGCCTGGTCGCGCAGGGAAAGCCGGTCGCGATCACCGAGTTCGGCGCAGCCGGCTACCAGGGCGCCGGCGAGCGGGGCGCTCTCGGCCTGGAGATCGTCGAGTACGACGAGGACGGGCCTGTCCGGTTGAACGGTGACTATGCCCGGGACGAGGTCGGTCAGGCCACCTATGTGCGTGAGCTGCTGGAGGCATTCGACGCCGGCGGCGTCGACAGCACGTTCGTGTTCACCTTCGCGCTGTACGACCATGTGCACCGGCCTGACGGCGATCCCCGCGACGACCTGGACCTGGCCAGTTACGGCATCGTCAAGGTCTACGAGGACCGGCTCGGAGCCACCTATCCCGACATGCCCTGGGAACCCAAGGCCGCCTTCACCACCCTCGCCGAGTACTACAGCGGCTGACCACGTCTCAAATCCGCAGCTCGAAGCGGGCCGCACCGGCACCGCCCACGACACTGCGCCTCAGCGCTCCACCCGTCCCGCCCATTCCGTACAGACCGAGGAGAAACGTGATCACAGATGTCGTCATCGCCGGCGGCGGCCCGAACGGGCTGATGCTGGCCTGCGAACTGAGCCTGGCAGGGGTCCGGCCAGTCGTGCTGGAACGGCTGATCGAGCCCAGCGAAGAACCGAAGGCGAACGGATTGCTCGGCCAAGTCGTGAAAATGCTCGACCACCGGGGACTGCACGAACGTCTCAGCGGTAGCCCACAACCTCCGCAGCCGAACTCCGGATACTTCATGTTCGGCGCGATGGGCCTGGACCTGAGCCTGCTGCAGGACAGTCCCGTCTATGCTCTGCCGGTGCCGCAGCGACGCATCGTGCAGGTCCTGCAGGAGCGCGCTATCGAACTGGGCGTGGAGATCCGCCGGGGACACGAGGTCGTCGGCCTGTCGCAGGACGATGACGCGGTGACCATCGACGTCGCGAGTCCGGGCGAGGCCTACCAGTTGCGGGCCCGGTACCTCATCGGCGCGGATGGAGCTCACAGCACCACGCGCAAGGTCTCCGGCATCACATTCCCCGGCATCACCTATGACCGGATGACCGTCTGCTCAGCGCATGCGACGGTCCCTGCGGAATGGGTTGATCCCGCGACCGGTGCACTGAACGTGCCCGGCCATGGCGCCGTTTTTCCGTTCCTGCCCCACCGCACCGAACACGGCGGGTTCTCCTACGCGCCGCTGCCTGGCAACCCACCGCTGATCAGTACCACCGAGTGGGACAGGCCCGCGACCGACGCTCCCATGAGCCTGGAGGAGCTGCGAGCGAGCATCCGCCGTGTGCTCGGCGTCGACGTGCCGCTCGATCCGCCCGACGGCGCGGGGCCGCACGTGCTGCGTCGGCTGACCGGCGGCAACACCCGAATCGCTGAACGGTTCGCCGACGGCCGGGTGTTCCTGATCGGTGACGCCGCGCACGTGTATTCCGCCACAGGAGGCGGTCCAGGGCTCAACCTCGGCCTGCAGGACGCGGTCAATCTCGGCTGGAAACTCGCCGCCGAGATCCGGGGAAGTGCCCCGCCCCGGCTGCTGGACACCTACGAGACAGAGCGGCGATCGGCCGCCCAGCGCATGGTGCTGAACGCGCAGGCGCAATCTGCCTTGATAGCCCCCGGTAGCGATGTGACCGGACTGCGCAAGGTGTTCACCGAGTTGCTCGGCGACCAAAGCACCGTACAGTGCCTCGCCGGCCTTCTCACCGGCGCCGACGTCCGCTACGACATGGGCGAAGACGAGGCGCACCCGCTGACCGGTCGGTTCGCCCCCGACATGAACCTCCATACCCCGACCGGACCGGTCCGGCTGGCCGAGCTGACCAGAAACGCACGCCCTCTGCTGCTCGACCTGACCGAAGAGGCATCGCTGGCAGAGACACTCGCCCTGCGGCACGACCAGGTCGATATCGTCACGGCGCGCTCCCGCATCCCCACACCCACCGCCCTGCTCCTTCGACCGGACGGCTATGTGGCCTGGGCATCTGCATCGCCCCGACCCGATCCCACGGAGATCGAAACACTCCGGGCAGCCCTGCAGCGGTGGTTCGGAGCCATCAAACCCGCCCACACCTAAAGTCGTGAGCGTTGACTCACGTATATACGTGGGCGGTCCAACACCTATCTTCCTGCTCACACAGACCCAGCCCTGAGCCCGGTAGTGGTCCGCGCCGTGCGTGGGCCACTACCGCCCACGTCTCCTCCCTGTAGCGGCACAGGGCCTGTCAGGGCGTCAGCCCCAGGTCACGCAGTTGCGCGGGCCGCAGCGGCCGGTCGGGGAGGAGCGTCAGGTGGCGAGGGCGGCCACCGGCTCCAGGTCGTAGGTGCGGGCGTAGCCGTTCTCGGTGCCCACGAGCAGGTCCACGACGTCGAAGTAGCGGTCCCAGAAGGGGGTTTCGCGCAGAGCGTCGATCAGCAGCCGGTAGGCGTCGTGGTCGTCCGCCTCCCAGACCCAGACGTCGGTGACCCGCGCCGAGTAGAACTCCGTGTCGTAGAAGCGGGAGCGGACGCCGCGGGTGCGGGCCTGGATCACCGGGACGACTTGGGTGGTGAAGGCCTGGACGCGTTCGGCCACGGTCATCGCGAGCCACTCGGGCGTGGTCTTGACCAGCATGAACGCGGTGACCGGTGGCTCGGTCCGGTCAGTGGGCATCGACTGTCTCCGGTGTGGCGAGGACGGCGGGCTTGAGAGTCTGCGCGCACCACTGCGCGAATCCGGTGGCCGGGCCCGCCTGCGGCGAGCGGTCGACGCCCGAGTCCAGGCCCTGGTCCTTGGCGCGCTTCATGTCGACGACGCCCTCGACGAACGCCTCGTTGAGGCCGTAGCCGAGCAGGGTGGACCGCAGTTCGTCGAGCGGCTGGCGCTGGTAGCGGACCGGACGGCCCAGCTCCTCGGTCATGATGCGGGCCAGGTCGTTGGGCGACAGGTCCTGCGGGCCGAGCACCGGAACACTGCCGACGCCGGTCCAGGAGCGGTCCAGCAGCAGCCCGGCCGCCGTCGCGGCGATGTCGACGACGGCCACCAGCGGGGCCGGACGGTCCGCGGCGACGGTGTCGGTGAAGACGCCGTTCTCGCGGATCGAGTCGGCCTCCTCCAGCAGGTTCTCGAAGAAGGACGGGCTGGCCAGGGCGCGGTAGGCGACGTCGGAGCCGGCGATCAGGTCGTCCATAGCCAGGGAGGCGGTGACCAGCCCGGCCTGGGCGGCCTGCGGGGTGCCGCGGCCGAGCGCCGAGATGCCGACGACATGGCCGACGCCGTGGGCGGCGAACGCCCGCGCGGCCGGGCGGGTGAAGCCGCTGAACGCCTCCTCAGGTGTGGCCGAGGCGTCCGGCGGCACCAGCCAGAAAACGGCGTCGGCCCCGGTGAAGGCGCGCTCGACGGTCGCGGCGTCGCCGTGCGAGCCGGTGACCACCTCGACCCGTCCGCGCACGGCCTCGGGGAGCCGGGCGGGATCGCGGACCACGACGCGCAACTCCTCTCCGCGTGCGGGTGCGGCCTCGACCAGCAGAGACAGCAGCCGCCGGCCGATGTTCCCGGTGGGGGCGGTGATGACAATCATGAAAAACCTCGCGGTCTGTGTCGGATCGGTACAGCCCCTTCATCGTGCAGATCCGGCCCGCATTGCCACAATGGGAACTTCAGCATGCAATTATTGCCCGAAATGGAATGATGCCCGTGAGCAGCCCAGCCGCGAACCTCGACGCCAACCTCGCCGTCGCCCTCGACGCACTGCTGGCCGAGCAGAGCGTCACCCGTGCCGCCGCGCGGCTGAACACGTCACCCGCGGCGATGAGCCGCACCCTGGCCCGGCTGCGCCGAGTGCTCCAGGACCCACTGCTGGTGCGGGCAGGACAGGCGATGGTGCCCACACCCCGCGCCGAGACGCTGCGGGACGAGGCCGCCGCGGTGGTGCGCCGGCTGGAGGCATTGCTCACCCCGAGCGGCGGGATCGACCCCGCCGCGCTGCGGCGCGCCTTCACCGTCCAGGCCTCGGACCTGGTCGGCGCGGGGCTGGCGCCGGGTCTGCTCGGGCTGGCCCGGCGCCGGGCACCGGGCGTCTCGCTGCGGGTGCTGGCCGAGGAGTGGGAGGCGGGCCCCGCGCTGCGCGAGGGCCGGATCGATCTGGAGATCGGGGCCATCGACCACGTCGACCCGGAGACCCGGGTCGAAGAGCTGGTCACGCTGCGGATGGCGGCCGGCGTCAGGGCCGGGCACCCGCTCGCCGAAGGAACCCTGACGCCCGCCAGGCTGGCCGCGGCCGAGCATGTGGCGGTCAGCCGCCGGGGACGCTTCACCGGCCCGCTGGACGCGGTCTTGGCCGAGCAAGGGCTCAGCCGGCGGGTCAGCGCCGTTCTGCCCGGACATCTGGCGGCGATGGCGCTGGCCGCAGTCGGCGACGTGGTCTGCCTGGTGCCGACCGCGCTGCCGGGCGAGCCCCCTTCACCACTCAGCGACGCGGCGCACGCGCTGGGACTACGCCTGCTGGAAATCCCGCTGCCGCTGCCACCACTGACGATCGGCATGGCCTGGCACCCGCGCCACACCGCCGACGGGGCCCATCAGTGGCTGCGTGGCGCCGTGCGCCGGGTACTCCGTTCGGCCCGGGAGGAATAGCCCACGGCGCGGGTCCGCGCATACCCGGGCGCCCGGACACAGGCCCGGACCCGACCGTGACCAGAAGCCTGGGTGGTCGAAGCCGCGGCAGACGACTTCGACCACCCAGGCCGGATGCCACTACCGCTCGGAGCCGATCCGGTACCAGGGTTCAGGCAGCTGGCGCCAGATCGACCTGGTCCTGCGGCTCGACCTTCCAGCCCTCCGCCTGCAGGGCGCACATCGCCTCCGCGCTGTCCAGCGTGATGTGGAGGATCAGGCAAGCACCCCGAGGGCTTCACCATGCCTCGCTTCGAGGAGATGGACACTCCCACCCCGGCGCTGACCGGCGGGGGAGCACCCGGCGATCCGGACCGCGCTGGAGACCATCACCGACGTCCTGGTCCGCCACATGCGGTGGAGCGGCCTTCGCCGGCTACCCGTCCGTGTCGTCGTCCGCCGCACCCGGGTGATGCATGTGACAGCGCTCGGCACCGATGCCGGTGAAGTTGCGCTTGGCGCAGCGTGCCCTTCGAGGTTGACCCCGGCGCATTGGGCGTGGGGAAAGCGGTCGGCCGCGGCCGGCGGCCAGGGGACCGGCAGTCAGGGGAGTCGCCGTGCCGATGCCCGCAGGGTGGCGGTCCTGGTATCGGCCTCGGTGGGGGAGGGGCGTCGAGGGCCTCGGTTCGAGAGGTGCTTGGGGGAGCGCCCGGTAGTGTGGACGGTGGTGTCCCCGGTCGCTCGGTAGGGACCTCGGTAGGGACACGGTGTGCCGACATGTCGTTGGTTTCCGTGGGCGGGCTTCAAGCGTCTGGTCGCATGAACGGTGATGTCCCAGAGTTATTGATCTACATTGTAAAGGCGCCCGGTCGGTGCTCAAGATCATTTACAATGGACTAAAGACTCCCTTCTGCAAAAGAAGAGCCGTACGCCGGTGGATTGGCCTGCTACGTCCTGAAGGGCGTCTGGTGCTCATCGGAGGGGTGCTCGGCGAGTATCGAGCTGGGGTGTCGGTAGAGCGGAAAATCCAACGAATGTGCCCTTGTCCTGCTCTGATGGGAGGGCAACGCAGGGCTGGTGTGCCGATGGGTAGATGCGGCAGGCCGGGCCGGGGACGCCGCTGACCTCGCCTGGGTGCTCCACATCGACGCTGGTCAGCGATATCCGTTGGGTTTTCGGCGATTACTGCCGGGACCCTCTCAGGTGGGCCGCGAACCCCTTGCGGAAATGTCAGTCGACTCTGCCAGGGTGACCTGACCACAAAAGTCGATCACCGCCGAGCGCCTGCAGCTCCCCGGCGTCGGACGTGAGCTCGGATCAGTGCATTCCGTCCAGAGAGGTGCCCTCTTGCGTGACCTTGGCTCATTGCATTTAAGTTGCCCATGCCTGAGGCTCCGATGGGCCGATATCGCCTCCGGTCCCCGCGGTTCAGTCCCGCTCACCGCTATGAACAGCGGTGGTGGCCTGTGAGACCGATCCGAGAGGCGATCGCCCCCCTGACCGTCAGGGACTTCCGCCGCTACTACTTCGGACATACCGCCTCGACGTTCGGGGACGCACTGACTCCCTTGGCGATCGCGTTCGCTGTCCTGCATCTCACCGGATCACCCGCCGACCTCGGCATTGTCGTCCTGAGCACCCGGATCCCCATCATCGCGCTGAGCCTCCTCGGCGGCGCCCTCGGCGACCGCTTCTCCCGGCGCAACGTCATGCTGGTCGCCGACCTGATGCGCTTCCTCGCGCAGGGAGCCACCGCGGCACTTCTTCTCAGCGGGACGGCCCGCATCTGGATGATCGTGGTCCTGCAACTCATCGCGGGCATGGGATCCGCTCTCTTCAACCCCGCCTCTGTCGGTCTGGTGGTCTCGCTCGCAGGCAGGGAGCGGGTGCAGGAAGCCAACTCGTTGTTGTCGATGTCGCGCAGCATCACCTCGATGCTGGCGCTCAGCGTGGCCGGAGCGCTGGTGGCAACCGTAGGCCCTGGGTGGGCGATTCTGATCGATGCGGCCACATTCCTGGTGAGTGCGGCTTTTCTCTCTCGCCTTCCTCGTGCGCTAGCCGTGCAGCGACCGGCAGCGAGCACAGGGCTGCTGGCCGGCATCAAGGGAGGCCTCGCGGAAGTCACCAGGCGATCATGGCTGTTGACGTCGGTCATCCATGTGGCGTTGACCAACCTGATCGTGGTCGCGCCGTTCCTGGTACTCGGCCCGTATGTGGCAGACGAGCATCTCGGTGGAGCGCCGGCCTGGTCCGCCATCGGCATCGCGTACGCCCTTGGAGGGCTCACCGGCGGCTTCGTCGCTGCTCGCTGGAAGCCCTCCCGTCCCGTGGGTGCGACTTTGGCAGTGTTTCTGCTGATAACGCCACTGCCGGCCCTCCTGGCTGTACCCGCCGCCCTCTGGCTACTGATGGCGGCCGCTTTCCTGGCCGGCTTGGAGCTGGTGATCTACAACGTTCTACAGACCTCCGCCATCCAGCGCCACGTCCCCGAGCACCTCATCGCCAGGGCCAGCTCCGTCGTCACGCTGGGCTCGCTCGCGGCGGCACCCCTGGGCATGGGCCTCGCCGGACCAGCGGCGCAGGTATTCGGCAGTGGCACCGTCCTCGCGGCCGGCGCAGTCCTGGCCACTCTCATCACCGTAACCGCCCTGTTCGTTCCATCGGTGTGGCAGATCCAAGACGGCCCCAGGGAGGACAAACAAGCGGAGCCGGTCGAGCCCGCCCAGGCCGACGCGGACGGAGCGACGGTCGCACCCGGAGCGTAAGCGCTGGGAAACGATCATGACGCGGCCGGGAAGCGATCATCGACCCCTCGGATCCGCGCAGCTCGGCCGTACTCGTGAACGGCCCATCATGGCAGTCGGCGGCCTCTGTGCTCCCGCGGCCGCCGGCCCCCGCCCCTGACCGTGAAAAGTGCCTTTGACGGGGCGCCGGCAGGACCTTCGGCGCCCGCTGCGCTTCCCGCTCAAAGGCACTTCTCTTCACTGCGTGTTCATCAGCAGCAGTGGGCCTGATCGGCCGCCGCGGACGACGCGACGACCACCCCACCGGCCGTGGCGGACACGGCGAACAGCACGGCGGCCGCCAGGCGTAGCAATGTGCGCTTCATGGGATCTCCTTCGTTGGCAACAGTCGGCCACCTCGGTCCGGGGAGTGGATCCGACGACGACCGCGTCCCGGTCCGTAGACGACGATGCGCGGCCGACCCTGGACAATCCTTGCCAATAACCTTGAATCCGCAGACCGCAACCGTTACACACGGGTGATCGAGAGATGGGGGTGTGGCGTGCCGGTGGAGTTCCGACTCCTGGGTGACCTGGAGGTTCACGTGGACGGCCGGCGCGTCGAACTCGGGCATCACCGCCAGCGGTGCGTACTGGCGGTACTGCTGGTCGAGGCCGGCAGGCGCGTGTCGATCGATCAGCTCCTGGAGCGGGTGTGGGGCCACCACCCGCCTCGGCATGGTCGCGACACGCTCTACAGCTACCTGTCCCGCCTGCGGCGGATGCTGGCGGCGGTCGACGGCGCACGGATCGCACGGCAGAGCGGCGGTTATGCGATCAGCGTCGATCCCATGACGGTCGATATGCACAGGTTCCAGCGCTGGGTTGGAGAAGCCCGAGGCGCCGACGACGCCCACGCCCGACATCTGCTGGAGCAGGCGCTCACCCTGTGGCGCGGGGACGCCCTCGCCAACCTGGACACCCCCTGGCTGAACACGCTGCGCGAAGGGCTGGTCCAACAGCGGCATGCCGCCGAACTCGACCTCACCGACGCCCACCTCCGTTCAGGGCGGCATGCCGAATTGGTGCCCGCGTTGACGGTACGGGCGGCACGCCATCCGCTGGACGAGCGACTGGCCGGTCAGCTCATGCTCGCCCTGTACCGCAGCGGCCGGTCGGCCGAGGCCCTGCAGCACTACCAGCGAATCCGGCTGCACCTGGTCGAGGAACTCGGCGCCGACCCCGGCCCGTCACTGCAGGACTTGCACCGCCGAATCCTGACCGCCGACCCCACGACGACACCGCCTGCCTCCACACCGGCCACACCGTCCGGGCCGCCTGGCATCGTGCCGCGTCAGTTGCCGGCCCCGCCGGCCCGGTTCACCGGCCGAAGAGCCGAACTCGGGCAGCTCAGCAGAGCATTGGACGAATCCGGCCGGCCAGGGGGCACGGTGGTGATCTCCGCCGTCGGTGGGATCGGGGGCATCGGGAAGACGTGGCTGGCCCTGCGCTGGGCGCACGAGAACATCGACCGCTTCCCCGACGGACAGTTGTTCGCCAATCTGCGGGGCTTCGATCCGATCGAGCAGCCGCTGTCCCCGGCCACCGCTGTGCGCGGCTTCCTGGAGGCACTCGGCGTCGGTCCCATGGGGATGCCGACAGACCTGGACGCGCAGGTGGGCCTTTACCGCAGTCTGGTGGCCGGACGGCGGATGCTGATCGTGCTGGACAACGTCCGCGACGCCGACCAGGCCGCCCCCCTGTTACCCGGCAGCCCCACCTGTACGGTCGTGGTGACCAGTCGCCATCAGCTGGCCGGCATGACCGCGGCCAACGGCACCCGGCCGGTAGCTCTGGACGCACTCGACGACGCCGAGGCCCACCAGTTGCTCCTCCACCAACTCGGCGCCGAGCGGTTGGCGGCGGAACCGGAAGCCGTGGCCTACCTGCTGGCCTGTTGCGCGGGTCTACCGCTGGCTCTGGCCGTCCTCGCCGCCCGTGCCGTGCTCAGCCCGCAGTTGCCGCTGGCCGCACTCGCCGTCGAACTACAGGACGTCACCGGCCGGCTGGACGTGTGGGACACCGGGGATCTGCGGACGAACCTGCGTGCCGTGTTCACCACCTCCTACCTCGGCCTTTCCGTGCGGGCCTCCGAGGTATTCGGACTGCTGGGCCTGGCGCCGGGCCCGGACATCGGCCTCGGCGCCATCGCCGCCCTGACCGGCCTGCCTCCCGCCCGAGTACGCGGACCGCTGCGAGAGCTGGAAGGGATGTCCCTGATCCATCAGCACACTCCGTGCCGGTGGCGCATGCACGACCTGGTCCGCCGCTACGCCGCCGAACAAGCCCGCGAGGACCAGTCCGAGACCGCTCGGCAGACCGCGCTTCGACGGTTGGTCGATTTCCACCTGCACACCGCCTACGCCGCCGAGCGGCTTCTCGCGCCGCATCGCGCACCGATCAAGCTCGGCGCCCCCGCTCCTGGATGGTGGCAGGGGCCGCCGGCCGACCACACCGCCGCCTGGACGTGGTTCACCGACGAACACGCCTGTCTGCTGGCCGTCCGACAGCTCGCCGCGGAGCAGAACTGGCACGAAGCGGTGTGGCAGCTTGCCTGGAGCCTGGACACCTTCCACTTCCGGCGCGGAACCATACAGGACCAGTTCGACGACTGGCTGACGGGGCTGGAAGCCGCTCGCCATCTCGGCGATCCCGAGGCCCAGGTGCTGGCTCACCGGATCCTCGGCCACGCCTGCGTCCGGCTGGGCCGGCATGGCCTGGCCATGGATCACTTCCAGCAAGGGCTGACCCTCGCCCAGCGCACCGGGGACCTCGCCGCCCAGGCCCAGATCCATCAAGGCATGGCGATGTCCTGGGCGCAGCGGGAGGATTTGCGGCAGGCTCTGGAGCACACCACTCAGGCTCTGCACCGCTACCGGGCCCTCGACGACCATGTGCGGACAGCCGACGCGCTCAACGACATGGGCTGGTACGCGAGCAGGCTCGGGCTGCACACCGAAGGTCTCGCCCACTGCGAAGCCGCCCTGGCTCTGTTCCGTCGTCACCAGCACCGCGACGGAGAAGCCAACACGCTCGACAGTCTGGGATACATCGCCCACCGCACAGGTCAGTACGGCCAGGCCCTGAGCTACTACAACGAAGCTCTCAGGTTGCTCCAGGAGATCGGCAACGCCTTCGACGAAGCCAATACCCTGGAACATCTCGGAGACGTCCACGCCGCGATCGGTGACCGGCAACAGGCCCGTAGCGCGTGGTGTCAGGCGCTACGGCTTTACCAGGCCCAGAACCGTGTTGAGGACGCCGACCGCGTTCAGCGCCGGTCGTCGGCCGTCTGAGCGTCGATCCGCGGTTCTGCCGCGACCCGCGGGGTGCGGGCCGCCTTGGGGCCTGCAGGCAGGCGGCTCGCAGCAGGACCTCACTCTCTTGCTCCTTGCTGCCGGGGCCGCCGCCGGCCTTCAGCGACGTGCGCCGGCGAGCACGGCAGCTGCGGAGGCGGCCACCGGTCCGTGCTCGGCCACTTGGCCAAGGGCAGCACTGGTCGGCGATGATGAGGGGGCAGGCATGGTCTTCTCGGGTGATCGTAAGGCGTGGACAACCTCATGGTCCCGAAGGTCGTGCCTGCCTGCCTAGGCAACCTCGGGCCCGACACCCCCAGTCTGGCCTGGACTTGTCAAGCCGGAGCGTTTACCTGCGCGGCGTGGTGGGGGACAGCGAAGGGCAGACCGAGGTCGGAGGGCAGGAGAGCGCCGATCCAGGTGTCCCTCAACGAGTTGTCGCTGGTCTGCGCCGCACGCAGGACCCCCTCCATGGCAGAGCCGACCTTCATTGCCACGGCCCTGGAGGCCGTATTCCCTGCTTCCGCTCGCCACTCCAGGCGCTGCACTCCCAATCCGGTGAAGGACCAGGTGGCCAAGGCGCGGACCGCCTCCGCCGCGTAGCCGCGGCCCCTTCGCGACGACGATTCGGGCACCCGCTCGCGCATGACAGCGGTCCGTTTATCTGCGGTCTCCCGTGACATCGCCCGCACCCTGGCCATCCTCAGCCTCACATGATGGACAAATGCCCACTATGCCGGGACCCTGGCTCAAGCACTTCAAAGGCATTGCGACCCGTTACGACGAGCTCGCCGCGCATTATCGATCGGCCGTGACCATCGCCTGCCTGCTGTTGTGACTCAGATGATCCACAGAACAGAACCTAGGCCGGGGTCACGATCTGGATCAGGTTTCCACAGGTGTCGTCGAAGACCGCTGTGGTCACCGGCCCTGCCTCCATCGGCTCCTGTGTGAACGTCACCCCCAGCCCGCGTAGCCGCTCGTACTCCGCCTGCACGTCTGCGACCTGGAACGAGGTGGCCGGAATGCCATCGGTGACCAGCGCCTTCTTGTACGGTCCGACTGCGGGGTGCCCGTCCGGCTCCAGCAGCAGCTCCGTGCCCTCGGGGTCTTCTGGTGAGACGACCGTCAGCCACCGGGCCCCGCCCACTGGGATGTCGTGCTTCTTGGTGAAGCCGAGCATCTCGGTGTAGAAGTCGAGGGCTTTCTGCTGGTCGTCCACGAACACGCTGGTGACGTAGATCTTCATGGTGTCTGTCCTTTCCTGGTGACCGGCCACCGCTCGAAGATGGCGGCCAGGGGAGTGGTGTCGAGGTGGTGGAACTTGTATCGCCCCTGCTTGTGTGTGGTGATCAACCCGGCCTCCTCCAGCACCGCCAGATGCTGGGATACGGCCTGCCGGGTCAGGCTCAGCTGATGTCGACTCGTCAGGCGGACGCAGATCTCGAACAGGGTCTGGCCGTCGCGCTCGGTCAGCTCGTCGAGGATGGTCCGCCGGGTGGGGTCGGCGAGGGCCTTGAAGACATCGCCCATGTGCCGAGGATAGGCAAGCCGTCACTTGCCTGTCAATGTGGAGATGCTGCGTCCTCGCCGGCACACAGGCTGAGCCCTCACAAGGTCGCCACGGCGACGGCCGCCAGTACGGAGGCGACGAAACCACCCGCGACCACCAGGGTCGCCGCGATCAGTGGCAGGCGCCGGCTCCACTCCCGCAGCCGCGGCGATCTCGTCACGTTCGCCAGCGCGTTCCTGCCTCGCAGTACGGCGATGCCGATCCCGGCGAGGGTGCCCGCCATTCCCACGCCGAACGCCGTCACCATGGCGAGGGCGAACGCGGCCCTACCGGTGAGCAGGCCGGTGAGCAGCAGCAGGAAGGCCGAGGGCGAGGGAAGCAGCCCGCCCGACGCACCCATCGTCACGATGCCCCGCCACGTCAGCAACGAGGCGGCGTCCCCGTGCCCGTGCCCGTGCCCGTGCCCGTGCCCGTGCCCGTGCCCGTGCCCGTGCCCGTGCCCGTGCCCGTGCCCGTGCCCGTGGCCGTGCTCTCGGCGGCGGTTGCGCAAGTGCCGCAGAAGGAGTCCCACTCCGATTCCGAGAACGACGAGCGAGGCCGCGAGCTGCAGCCACCTCGTCACGGTCCCCAGCGAGGGCGCACTGTCCGCGGCCAGCCACCAGCCGACGGCCAGCACGGCCACCGACACGGTGTGCATGACCGCCACCACCGCGCCCAGCAGGACCGCGTCACGAGCCCGGCCGTTGCCGCCGACCAGATATCCGGCCGTCAACGTCTTGCCGTGTCCCGGCGCGCAGGCGTGCACCGCTCCCGCCACCAGTGCGACCAGCAACGCAAGGGGCGGCACGACGTCGTTGTCCAGCAGCGAGAACAGCTCGGCCGTCCACAGTTCGGCGGACGCGATCGGCGGACCGGGCGCGTTCACCTCACCGTCGAGGCGCAGTACGTGCGCGGGGGCCGTCGCGGTGTGCAGCGCGCCCCCGCCACCCGGCGTCGTGGACACCGTCCGGTATGCCCGGTCGGCCTCGATCAGTGCGGTGATCTTGAGCGTGACGGCGCGGACCTCGGTCCGGCACCGGAAGCGCAGGACCGCGCCCGAGGCGGCGAGAGCCTCGACCCGCACCGCCTCCAGCGCGCATGCCGTTCCGTCCTGCGCGACCTCGATGTGCTCGCCGAGGTAGTCGCCGACCCGTTCGCCCCGGTCTGCGGCGATCTTGTCGAGCATCGCCTGGTCGTCGGCGGCCGCCGACCAGGTCACTTCGACCGTGTCGCCGTGAGCGGTGACCTTCGCCGCGAGCGGCGGGCCGAAGGGGTGCGCCCACCCCGGGCCCGCCGCTCCCAGCAGGATCAGCGTCGCCAGGCTCGCGGTCGCGAGCAGGCGGACCAGAACCCGTGTCAGAACCACGGTCACTGACCGGAACCGCCATGGCCGCGGACCTTCGTGGCCGCGAGCGCGTGGATCGAACCGTCGTCGGTGAGCGCGAACAGCAGGTCGCCGCTCACCGACAGCGCCGACGCCACGCCCGCGCCCAGGTTGTGGTCGGCCAGTTTGCGGCCGGTCGCCCGGTCCAGCGCCACCACACGCCCGTCCCAGGTCGTGGCGTAGACCACGGTCTCGGTCGCCAGCGCGTGCATCGCCGGAGATCCGGGGCCGGCCGTCGCGCACCCGGCGGCGACCCGCCACTTGTCATCCATCGGGCTCTCGCCGGGCAGATGACCCAAGGGCGTCTCCCAGACCGGCTTGGCGGGGTCGGCCGAGGCCGTGTCGTAGGCTCTGACCACTCCGTCGACGCTCGCGACGTATGCCATCGCGCCCCGGGTCGCCGGGCTGGTCGCCGGCGGCGGCCCGGGTTCGCAGGCGCTCGCCGTACCGAGCTTGGCGTGCCACAGCACCTTGGCGCCCGCCTGCGGGTCGTGACCGCGGACGCCGGAGGTGGTCGCGGTCACGAGCTGCGTGTCGGTGAAGGCGGGCGAGGACTGGGTGAAGAGGTCGCCCCCGGTGTTCACCGAGGCCTGCTGTGCGCAGGTGGTCAGGTCCATCGCGATCAGCGTCTGGCTGGACCCCGAGTGCAGGTAGGCGGTGGTGGCACCGGGCCGCCGTACGGCGACGCTGTGGAACTCGCCCCAGCCGGCGGGCGCGCTGAACCCGCCCGGCAGACGGGTGCCGGTCTTCGCGTCGCGGCAGAGGACGGTGTCCCACGCCTGGTAGACCGCCACGGTGCGGCCGGGCAGGTCGAAGACGCTCACCGGTCCGCCTGCTCGGCCGTAGCGGCGCACGGTCGTCCCCGTGGTGTGCTCGTCGTCGATCGTCTCCCACACCACCTTGCCGGTGTCCGTGTCGAGGGCGTAGACGCGTCCGACGCCCGTGGTGAGGTACACCTTGCCGTCGTGCACGGTCGGGAAGGACTCGGCGTCGCCGTCCAGGTAGGTGCGCCACAGCTCCGCACCGGTCAGCGCGTCGTAGGCGAGCATCATGCTGTACAGCGAGTCGAACGCCTGCGAGGCGACGATCACCTTGCCGCCTGACACGGCCGCGCCGTTGAGGTGGAACTGCTCGCCGGTGTTGGCCGCCCAGCGCAGGTCGAGCCTGGCGCCCGGGTCGTCCTTGGCTGATGAGCGGGACTCCTCGTCGCCGCCCTGCCGGGTCCAGTCCTGGCCCAGGCCGGGTCGGTTGAGGCGGGAGTCGGCGATTACCTCGAAGGTGGTCTTGGCCGCCGGCCAGGCCTTGCCCGCGGTGTCGACCGCGGCCATTTCCGCGGTGTAGGTGCCCGGGCGCAGGCCGGTGATGCGGGTGCTGACCCTGGTCCAGGAGACATGCGCCTGGGGGCACGGCTCCGCCGTACCGCCTGGGGGTGTGTAGCAGTTGACCCGGCCGGTGGGCTCGGTCGCGCGGCCGAACTCCAGGTCGCGGTCCCGACGGATCACCCTGCCGTTGCCGGCGCGGATGGTCAGCGTGGCGGTGGCGGGGGTGCGGCCGTCGTCCTCGGCGTACAGCTCGACC
This sequence comes from Streptosporangium sp. NPDC003464, assembly GCF_053588315.1. Lineage (NCBI taxonomy): Bacteria > Bacillati > Actinomycetota > Actinomycetes > Streptosporangiales > Streptosporangiaceae > Streptosporangium > Streptosporangium sp. NPDC003464. The sequence goes on from NZ_JBSFPS010000059.1 coordinate 21,086, forward strand.
GGGACGCCGCTCTTGGCGCCGTGCACGCTGCCCTGGGCCGGGCTGACCAGCGCGACGTCGTCGTCGATCTCGAACTGGCGGTGCGTGCCGGTGATGTAGCCGATGTCCTCGTTGTGCTTGGTGTTGGGGTCGTCGGTGATGCCGCTGAAGTCGAGGATCTTGTAGTCGGGTCTGGCGGAGTCGATGCCGTAGACGCCCATGTTGTTGACCTCGACCGATCTGGCGAACGCGCCGCGCCGATATTCGGCCTGCTGGTTGTGGCCGGCGGCGAACATCCGCACGTCGTACCTGGCCAGTTCGTCGACGGTCGGTTGCATGCCGGCGCCGGGACCCCATTTGGTGAACAGCGAGCGGTGCGCGAAGACCAGCACCTGCTTGCCGGTCGCGTGCCTGCGCAGGTCCTCGCGTAGCCATTCCAGCTGCGGGGCCAGGCCTCTGGAGTCGTAGTTGTCCTCCAGGACCACGACGTGGCGTCCGTTGCGGTCGAAGCTGTACCACTCGGGGCCCATGTTCCTGCGCCAGTACTCCAGGCTGCCGCCGTAGCCGGTGGAGGTCGCGGTGCCGCCGACGTCGTGGTTGCCGATGACCGGATAGTACGGATGACCGAGTGAGCCCTTGCGCAGGCCCTCGCGCAGGATGTCGTAGCCGCCCTGGCGGCGAGGCTCGGCCGCGTAGTCGGTCACGGTCAGGTCGCCCGTGGTCATGGTCAGCGTGGCGCCGTGCACCTCGGACATCGCCTCGACCTGGCCCTGCCAGCGCGGCAGCGCGTTCTTCGCCTCCGCGTCGGTGCGGTTGCCCACCTCGACGTCGGAGACCATCAGCCACTTCTCCTTCGGGTCGGCGGCGTTGGCGTCGGGAACCAGCGCGAAGTCGAGTCCCTTGAGGGGCCCCTGTCCACCCGGTACCTCGCGGAAGAAGGCCGGCACGGAGTCGTCGCGCAGGACCGGCGTGTAGCCGTTCGGCGAGACGATGCTGATCAGGTCGGTCTCCCTGCGCCTGCGGTCGACGGTCAGCGTGTAGCCGCCGTCGGCCGCGGTGGTCGCCCAGACCGCGCCGTCGGTGACGGACACGCCGGGCAGGCCCTTTTCCCCGGTGTCCCGGACGCCGTCGCCGTCCTGGTCGGCGAAGACCGTGCCTTCGACGGTCACGAGGTCCGAGCCGGCGCCCGCCAGGGTGAACGTGACCGGGGCGCTCAGCGGGTCGTAGCCGTCGTCGGCCAGGAAGTGCGCGGTCCAGGACCCCTCGCCGAGGGCACCGGTGTCCAGCGTGACGGTTCCCGAGGCGAGGGGTGCCCGCACCCAGGTCTTCGACGCGGCGGAGCCGGGCTTGTCGGCGGTGCCGTAAAGGCCCACCCAGTTGAGCGCGTTCGGTCTGTCGGTGGTGTAGCGGAAGGTGACCGGCTCGCCGGCCTTCGGGCCGGCGGTGGTGAGCGCAAGCGTGCCGGTGGGGGCGGCCACGTCCGGAGAGGCACTCGTCGGAGAGGCGCTCGGTTGCGTGGTCCGGCCGGGTGCGGGGTCCGCCTCGGTGGCGCTCCCCGGATCGTCCACGGCGGCCAGCGCGGCGCTCGGCGCGAGCACCGCCAGCGCGGCCGTGGCCGCCACGACGCCCAGCCATCCCTTACGGCGACGCAGCCACATCAATCCGGTGACGGCCAGTACCAGGCCGAGAAGCATCGCCACGAGGTACGGCGTCGGCCACGGGGAGGCGGGCGCGTGCGAACCGGTGGCGTCGACGACGGGGAGGGCGTTCGTCGCGTTCGAGGTGACACCGTCGAACTCCGTGACGATCTCCGACAGCCCGCCTGCGCGCAGCAGCCCGCCCAGGTCCAGGCTGTCCACCGTGCACGACCACGCGAGCTCGACGACCACACCGCCGGGGATGCCGCCGGCGTCGCCGGACACCCCTTGAGCGCTGACCGGGCATCCACCTCCCAGAAGGGCCCTCGCCCAGGCTCCGGCGCGCTCGGGGGAGACGACGTCCTTGTGCACAACCAAGCGACCGCTTGTTAGTCCGGCCGTCGTGCCGACGACCAGCTCGGCATGGCCACGGGTCAGATGAGCGGACGCGGGACCAGCGCAGATGCCAAGCGTTACGGCCAGCGCCACGGCGAACACGCCGACGGCACGCATGGCCCGGGGTAAATGATGCCTTGTGTGTGACATGGCACAAAGCTAGACAAGTTGATCGGCCGGGCTCGAGCTTTACCGGGGATGTTCATCCCCTTCGCACCATGAATTCACTTACGTCCCTGACGGCACTTCGACGCCCTTTTGTACCCGTACGCACGCGGAACCCGGCGGCTGTGAAATCGTCGAGACCGCGCGGAGCGCTTGGGAGCAGGCGCATCCGGCCGGGTCCCGAGACCTTCCGGACGGGAGGGGACGGTCCGGCGATCCGGGCGAGTCATGGCCGCGGTTTCGCAGACATATCCGGTCCGGGCCGAATACGGTGGCTTGTTGACGATCGGCTAAGCCCGCAAGCCTTCCGGAGTCTTCATGCGTACCGCAGCGGCAATCCTCTCCTTCCTGCTCGCCGTCACCGTCCTGCCCGGCCGGCCGGCCAGCGCCGCGGTTTCCGCCTCGCCGCTGCCGGGCGGCAAGAGCACCTATGTCGTCTCACAGGGTCACCTGAAGGCCGCCTCCCGGCAGAACTGGGTACGCCTGGGCAGCTACCGCTTCGCCGCCGACGGCACGGTGAGCGCCGCCCTCTACCTGTGGTGGCAGCGTCATCCCAAGGCCAGACAGCGCACCGGCACCGTCCCCGACCCGAGCTGCACCACCAAGGCGGGCGGGGCCGCGTCGCGGCCCCGCGCCTGCGAGGTGCTCACCGCCGGAGGCTTCACCGCCGCCCCCGACGAGAGCCGCACCGGGACGTACACCGTGGCGGGCGGCGTGCTCACCATCCGCTGGAAGATCGCCCAGACGTGGACGGAGCAGTGGTACGTGCGGCCCTCGCCTGACGGCAGGCTGGCCCGCCTGGACCTCAAGCAGAGCACGCTGGCCACGCACGGGTACGGCTACGGCAGCAACGCCGCGCTCAGCACCCGCCGCGCGATGAGCTCGGTGAAGGCGTTCCCCGGCTCGCTCAGGCAGGACCTGACGAGCTGGGCGGGCGGCAAGCTCGTCACGTCCGGCAGTCAGCCGTTCGGCCACTCCGCCTTCCACGCCTGCGCCGCCACCACCTCGTGCCTGACCTACCTGCAACCGTCCTCGCGCGGCGCGTGTCAGAAGTCGGGCGGCTGCCCCAAGTACGGCGGCGGAACGCGCCCCAACGTCAGCTCCATCCAGTACTACCTCACGATGATCTCCAAGTCCGACCGCCGCGACACGCTGTGGCACTGGTGCACCTGCCTGGCGATGGAGCGCGGTGAGTTCTGCTATACCGGCAACTCCCACGTCAAACCGCTCATGCAGATCATCGACGACACGGGAGCCTTCCGCGGCTGGGTCGGCGCGGAGGCGTCCTTCTCGACCGGCTCCCGGGCGACGGACATGCTGGCGGTGCTGCGCATCTCCGACTTCCGCTGACCGGTCCGCGGGGGGCGAGAGCGGGCAGGGTGCCGGGTGCCATCGCCCCCGGCGCCCGCTCCCGAGCGGATAGGTCGCTGCCGTTACCCCGGGCAGTTGCGGGGGCCGATGTCCTGCCCAGCACCGACAATGGTGACCTGGGCAGAGCTTTCCGGCACCGCGGCGGCGGCCGTGCACACGATCTGCTCGACGGCCAGTGTGGACAGTTCGCCGGCCGCAGTGGACAGGGTCACCACCAGGTGGCCGGTCGGCTTGACGGTTACCGAGAACGGGCCGGCTCCGGGCGGGACCTCGGTGGTGAAGCCGTGCGCCTGCTCCCTCGCGGTGGGCCCGGCCGCCAGCAGCGCGAGCGTGTCCGCCCGGAACAGTGGTCGACCACCGGGCCGCGTTACCGCGCTGAGCCGGCCGTTCTTCACCAGGTAGATGGTGATCTTCATGGCTGGTGCGACGGTCGGTGCGACGGTCAGTGCGACGGCTCCGCTCGGCGGGTCGCCGGCGGGGATGGCGTCGCTGGGTTGCACGCCGCAGCCGGCCACGGCGACGAGCGATACGAGGCCCGCGGCGAGCACGCGGCGGGCGAGCCCGGTCCTCATTCGGGGCCTCCGTCCGGATCGTGTGTCCGGCGTGGCAGGCGCAGCGCGAAGACGGCGCCGCCGTCCGGGGCGTTGGCGACGGTGAGGTCGCCTCGGTGCAGGCGCGCGCTCTCCCGCGCGATGGCCAGGCCCAGGCCGCTGCCCTCGGACCTGGCCCTGGCCGCGCTGGCCTTGTAGAACCGGTCGAACACGTGTGGCAGCACCGCTCCGTCCAGCCCCGGCCCGTGGTCGCGGACCTCCAGAGCGATCCAGTGCGGGTCGGCCGACAGCCGTACCGACACCGGTGGCTCGCCGTGCCGCAGGGCGTTGCCGACCAGGTTCGCGAGGATGACGTCCACCCGGCGCGGGTCCAGCCGTGCCGTCACCGCGGCTGGAAGCTCGGTGTGCACCTGCTCCGACCAGCCCCGCGTACGCAGGGTCGCGCGCACCAGCTCGGCCAGGTCGACCTCGTTCAGCGCGAGGGCCGCGACGCCGGAGTCGAACCTGCTGATCTCGATGAGGTCGTTCACCAGAGCGGTGAGGTTGAGCGTCTCCTGGCTGACCAGTCTGGCGGCCCGGCCGGCGGGCTCGGGCAGCTCGGCCGCCTCCTCCTCCAGGACGTCGGCGACCGCGGTGAGCGCGGCCAGCGGGGTGCGTAGCTCGTGCGACACGTCGGCCACGAACCGGCGGGCGTCGGCCTCCATCTCGCGCAGCTGCTTGACGTGCCGTTCCAGCTCCGCGGCGGTGGTGTTGAAGGTGTGTGCCACGTCGGCCAGCTCATCGGAGCCGCGGACCGCGATCCTGGTGCGCAGCTCGCCCTGGCCCAGCAGGCGAGCTGCCCGGCCGAGCTCGCGCACCGGGCCCAGCACGCCATGGGCGGCCAGCAACGCCAGGACGACCGCGAACGCCAGGGCCGCCCCGCCGGCGCCCCAGGCACGTGCGGCGAGCCGGTCGATGCTGTGCTGTTCGGGAGCCAGGCTGTGCGTGATGTAGACCTCGATGCCGGACGCCCGCGTCGGCCGGTCCCCCTCGACGATCAACAACGGCGTGCCGATGATCAGGTGGGGCCCGTCCTGCCACACCACGCGCTGCCACGCGACGTTGCCGCCGGCCACCTCCCGCCGCAGCTCCTTGGGGATCATCCCGGGATCCAGGCCCTGCCGGCATGGCCCGCCGAAAGGCAGGCACGGCCGGCGGGGGCCGGCCGGCGAGCGCCTCCCGTGGTAGACGGCGACCGCGTCGTTGTTGCCGTCGGCCACGGTGCGGGCGATCTCGCCGAGCTCACCTGCGTCCGGCGCCGGATTCTGCAACGGGTAGAGCGCCTGCAGGCGGCTTCTCATCGTCTGCACCGCGGCATCCTGGGCGCGCTCCAGGATGGCGTTGCGGGCCTCGACGTAGATCACGCCGGCCACCGCCGTCGCGGTGACCACACACAGCAGCGCGAACGCGGACAACAGCCGGGCACGCAGCCCCAGGCTCGGCAGAGGTGTCACCGGCCGCTTCACACCGGCCCGAACCGGTACCCGAACCCGCGCACCGTCTGCACGTAGACGGGCGCCGCCGAGTCGTCCTCGATCTTCGCGCGCAACCGCTGCACGCACGCGTCCACGAGACGCGAGTCGCCGAAGTACCCGTGCTCCCACACCGACTCCAGCAGCTGCTGGCGGCTGTGCACCCGGCCCGGCGTGCCGGAGAGCTCGAGCAGCAGGCGTAGCTCGGTCGGGGTGAGGCCGACCGGCACGCCGCGGCTGGCGACCACCAGCCCGGCCCGATCGATGGTCAGGTCCCCGTGCCGCTCCAGCTCCGCCTGGTCCCGGCCGACCCGCCGGAGCACCGCGCGGATGCGTGCCTCGAGCACCCTGGGCCGCACCGGCTTGACCACGTAGTCGTCGGCGCCCGCCTCCAACCCGGCCACCACGTCGATGTCGTCGCCGCGCGCGGTCAGCATGATGATCGGTACCTCCCTGGCGGCCCGGATGCGGCGGCAGACCTCGAACCCGTCCATGCCGGGCAGCATCAGATCGAGCACGACGACGTCGGGAAGGTCCGCGCGCAGCCGGTCCAGCCCCTGCTCGCCGGACTCCACCGCGCGCACCCGGTACCCGTGCCGGGTCAAGGCCAGCTCAAGGCCCTCCCGCACGGCCGGGTCATCCTCGATCAACAACACTCGCGACACGCCGCCGAGTTTCACAGCACGCTCCGTACCTCGCCCGCCGGTCAACCCCATCCACTGTCGGCCGGCCGTGTCCCCGCCTCGTCAGCGTCATGTCATGGTTGTGTCACGATCGCGCCGACGATCGCCGCCGTCGAGAAACGGTGACATACGGCGGACAGAGCACACACATTCGGCGCCAATCGTAGTCGCCATGAACGGAACACACACCCTCCCACCTCGGCTCCGAGACCGGCTGTACGCCGCGGCCACGCTGGTGCTCGCCGTGCTCCTGCTGCCCGCGGCGCTCGCCCGCCATCCCGGCCGCGCCCGCGAACTGGCCTGCCGCTGGGCGTTACGGACGCGATTCCCCGCCGAGGACCTCACCGGCCTCACCGACGGCGCCATGGCGGCGTTCACCGCGGCGCGCACCGAGGCGCTCTGGCGTCACGGCCAGCTCATCGGCCTCACCTCGGGATACCGCGATCCCCTTGTCCAGCAGCGGATGTTCGACGAGGAGGTGCGTCGCTCCGGCTCCCCGGCGTTGGCGCGAATGCTCGTGCTGCCACCGGCGGAATCCAGCCATGTCAAGGGCATCGCACTGGACGTGCGCCCCCACGAAGGCGCGCGCTGGCTCGAGGAACACGGCGCCCGCTACGACCTCTACCGCCTCTACGACAACGAGTGGTGGCACTTCGAGCACCGCCCGGACAGCGGCGGCACGCCACCACGACGACGGCCCCACCCCGGCGTGGGCTACGTCGTCGAGAACGGGGAGCGGCTGGACGAGTCGTCCAGCACCTGCAGCAGCCGGGCTGTCGGGATCGCAGCGGCAGGACCCTCTCACTGCCGGCTTGCGCCAGTTCCTTGATGCCGGGGGTCCGGTGCGGCGGTGGCGTATCGACAATCGCATACGCCACTGCGACGGCCGTCCGTCTTCAGCAGCGGCCGGCCGGGTCCGTGCGCGGTTTCGTGGAGCAGTTCGCGACGCCGCCGGTCGGGACCGGCCTTCCCCGGATGCCCGCTCGCGTGTTCGTCTGCCTGCTCACCTCCGGCTCCGGGGGCCTGACGGCCGGACTCGGCGCGGGCGCCCGAGAACCACACGTGCCCGGCTGTCGAAGCATGGATCATGATCTGTTCATGACTCCGCCTCCGTCCGTGCCCTCAATCGAGATTCGCCTCGCCTCGGTAGCCGATGCCGCCCTGCTGGCCGAGCTCAATGACTCCGTCCATTCTGTGCACGCCCTGAACCGACCGGACGTCTTTCGCTCCGGTCCCGCTCCGAGTGAGGTGGCTCCGATCTTCGGAAGTCACCTGGCTCGTGAGGACATTCGGGTCTTCATCGCCTCCTCGTCGGGCTGTTCGGTCGGATACGCCATGATGCTCCTCGTCGAGCGCTCGGGCGATGCCCTCATGCAGCCAAGAGCCTTTGCCGTCCTGGAGCACCTGGCCGTCGCCTCCACCGCGATCCGGATGGGCGTGGGCACCGCCTTGGTCGACGCGGTCCGCACCGCAGCGAAGAACGCCGGATGTTCCCACTTGCTCACGGAGGTATGGGATTTCAACCAGGAGGCGTCGGCTTTCTACCAGGCCGCCGGGTTCACTCCAATGCGTCACCACCTGGAGCAGTCATTGTGAAGGCAGCTTCCAGAGCCCGACGATGGGCACGCGGATCCCTCAGGTCCAGAAAGCGGCCGGACCACAATGACAAGATGCACATGCCGGCGGCCGGTACCGCCCCGATCGGGGCGGTTGTGCATCTGCCGGCCACCGCCATCGAGGAGGGCCGGGACCTGTCCTCGACGAGCGGCATCCTGGCCGACACCGCCTACCGTCCGCTGCTGGCCCGACGGCCCGGCCTCACTTCAGGTGCCGGGTGAAGAACCGGGCCGCGTCGTCCACCTCGAACCACGGGACACCGGCGTGCCCGCCCAGATTGGCGTGCAGCGTCTTCTCCCTGGTGCCGGAGGCGTCGAACAGGTCCAGGGGTGGCTGCCGTTCCGCCCCTCCGTCGTCCCGCTGCAGCAGGAACTGCAGCGGAATGGTGACCTGCCGGGCCGCCTCGGACAGGGTGTCGGATACGGAACCCCGGCCGAAGAAAACGGCGGCCGAGATGCGCGGCTCGACCACCGCCAGCCGTATGCCGATGGTGGTCATCCCCTCGTACCCGCCGGGCCGCCGATCTCGGGCAGCGAAAGGAGGGCGTCCAGGGTGGTCCGCCATTCCGGGGCCGCTCTTTCGACCAGCGGGACGATGAAGGCGGCGACGATCTCGTCGACCGGCTCGCCGGCCTCCATCGCCTGGCGGAGGTCGGCGCGGGCCTGCTCATCGACGGCGGAACGGGGCCGGTCACCGTGCCCGGGGGCGTCGATGGCCGCCGCGGCGAAGCCGTACTGCGCCGCGTGCCCGGTGGCCGGCCGACCGGGCATGCGGCCCCGGCGGCCGGGACCGGCCGTCGACCCGATCATCTGAGCAAGTGGCCCGTTGTCGCCGGTTCCGGGCTGAGGTGTCGGTGGCCGAGCTCGAGCAGTTCTTCCGGCTGGACTCCAGAGCGCTGGAGGCGCTGGCCGGTAGGCGCCGTCCGGCGACGAAGCTGGAATGGGCGACGCAGTAGGGCACCGGGCGACGGGGTAAGGGCGCCTGGTCCGCCCTTACCCCGCGACCGTGAGAACCGGCAGTTCCAGGTGGCTCCCGTCACGCCCGTACAGTCGCGGTGATCAGGCGGCCTCGCCGCGGGCGATGTAGAGGTTCATGCCGGTGAAGTCGACGGTGATGTTGTAGGGCTTCCAGAAGCAGTGGGAGAACCAGCCCATCGTGTCGAACCCTGTCCCATAGGGCCACGGCACGTTGACCGGCTGGTTGGGGTTCGTGTAGCAGTAGACCTCCTTGGCGACGGCGTTGCCGAGGCGGATCTCCTTCGGGTAGCAGGGGTAGACGACGGCCGGGTGGCTCTGGGCGAAGGTCCCGATCTGGCGGTCGTAGTCGGTGCGGATCCCCAACCGCTTGGCCGTGTCCCCGCGCATGCCCGCGGCGATCTCGCCGACTCCGCCGAGGTTCACACCCACCACCCCTGTGCGGGAGCCGGCGACGCCGGCGAAGCTGCCCGTGCTGTGCAGGTATTGCTCACGGGCCAGCCACAGCGGCAGCGACTCGGCGCCCGCCCGTGTGGCGGCGGCGCGTGCCTTCCTGGCCGTTTCGGGGGTCCGGCGGCGCAGGATCAGCTGCCGGCCCGCGTAGTCGAAGGTGGTCAGCAAGTGGTAGAAGACCCACGTGCCGATCAGGCCGTCGCTGTCGGTGTCGACATCTTCGCCCGACTCCGTCGACGACCAGCTCACCGGGACGTTGCGCAGTTCGATGCCGCCCAGCTTGAAGGAGTCGAGTATCCCCCAGTACGCCCATATGACGCCGTTCTCGTACTCGGTCTTCTGACTGGCGACGGGGCTCAGCCCGGCCTCCTTGGCCACCGACGCGCGCATGCTCAGATTCGGGGCGCCGGTGTAGAACGTGAAGCGCTTCGTCGGTCCGCCGTTGACCGAGGCCTCGACCAGCGGCATCGGGTCCATCTGCTTCCATGGCACCCGCGCGGTCTCGCCGTGGACCTGATACGCCTGGCCGCGGACTGCCGCGAACCACTTGGCGTAGCTGTCCTCGCCGGCCGCTCTCCAGTGGGGTGCGGACAGGCCGAATTTGTCCTGCCGGATGTAGCAGTCGGCCAGGAAGTAGTTGGCGTCCTTGTCGTCGGGCGCCAGGGCGAGGGCCATCTTGAGGTATTTCTCGGCGTCGGCGAACCGGTTGGCCAGCAGCCCGACATAGCCGCGCAGGCGGGCCGCGTGCAGGTTCTTGGGGTCCTTTTTGAGGAGCTCCTCGTACGCGCGGCCGGCCTTCTCGAACTTGCCGGCCTTGAACAGCGCGTCCGCGTCACCGCTGCCGGCCAGCGCGGTGGCCGCGCCGCCCAACAGCGGCGCGGCCGCGGTGGCACCGGCCAGCACGGCGGCGCCCCGCAGCAGCGAACGCCGGTCCCATTGCCTGTCATCAGCCACGCCTTCTCCTTTTCGTGATCACCTTCGCCGTGACTTTCTGTCCGACGGACGGGCACAACACCTCCGGCCGGTCCGTCTGGCCCTGCTCGATGAGGGCGACGCCGTGGTGCCGGGGGTACAGCGTCGTCCCGGTGCGGGCGGCCGGATCGCTTCGCAGCGCGCTCCGTAATCCGCCCGCCGGCCGACTCCGTCCACTGTCGACCAGCGGTGTCCCCGCCTCGTCCGCGTCATGTCATGGTCGTGTCACGGCCGCAACCGACGGTGGCAGCCGTCGACAGACCGAGACATGCGGCAGACAACGCGCGCGCATTCGGCACCGATCGTGGTCCGTATGGAAGTCCGTGCGCCGGCTTCGACGCCGGTCCCGGCGAAGCTGAGGCCGTACAGGATCACCGCACTGTGCCCTGTGCCGTCCGGAAGGCTTTCCCGGGCGGGGGAGTTGGCGGTCGAGGATCGCGGCGCGTTCGTCGCCGTCGACCACCGGACGCCGGCCGCCGACCCTGCCGCGTCTACGGGCTGTTTCCAGGCCGTTCTTGGTCTTCGGGAAAATGAACGGGAGAACCGGACGCGGCTGCCTCTTCGGGGGTGCTCCCGCTCGCGTCCGTCAGACGACCGTCAGACGACCGTTATACGAACGCGCGGACGCCTGCCGATCCACCCCGCGGTGCTCCTCCGCCGTCTTCCGGTCGTCACTCGGAGGTTGCCCCTCCTCGCAGGCCGACCTTGGCGCCAGAGCACCACGGCTGATGCTGCCTCCAGCCTTCCGGTGGTCAGTCGCTACTGGCCGTTCCGATCATCCTCACGGACCTTTCCGGTTGCTCAGGTGAAATCAGTCGGCGGGCCTGCCGAACCAGCGGGAGAGGTGGTCGTCCAGGTCCTGCTGATCGTCGCCGATCCAGGCGACGTGGCCGTCGGGGCGTAGCAGGACGCACGGAACATCCAGTACCGCAGTGGGATCCGCGAGGTAGTCGACCCGGTCGGACCAGCCGCCGACGGTCAGGCGTTCGGTGCGGTCCAGCAGCAGGCCGCGGCCGCGATGCAGCAGACCGTAGAGGTGGCCCTGTTTCACGTCGATGTCGCGCAGGCGGCGGCCGAGCAGGTCGGGGCCTGCGCCGAAGTCGTAGCGGATGCCGGTCGCGGTGATCTTCTCGATCAGATGGCGGTTCACCTCGTCGAGGTCCATCAGTTCGGTGAGCAGCCTGCGCACGGCCTGCGGGCCCGGTTCGGTGGACAGCAGTTCCGTCTGGGCGCGGGTGTTGTCCAGCACGTCCTCGGCGACCGGATGACGTTCGGCCTGGTAGGTGTCCAGCAGTGGTTCCGGCGCCCAGCCGCGGATCTGTGCGGCCAGTTTCCAGCCGAGGTTGAACGCGTCCTGAACGCCCAGGTTCAGGCCCTGTCCGCCGATGGGTGGATGGATGTGCGCCGCATCGCCGGCCAGCAGCACCCGCCCGACCCGATAACGTTCGGCCAGCCGGGTGGCATCCCCGAAGCGGGACAACCAGCGCGGGGAGTGCACGCCGAAATCGGTTCCGGCGATGGTGCGCAACTGCTGTTTGAAATCCTCGAGGGTGGGCGGTTCCGCGCGGTCGCTGACTCCCGCGGCGGGGACTACGACGCTGTAGACCCCTTCGCCGAAGGGCCTGAGCCAGAATCGCTTATGGGTCTCGCTGATTTCGGTCATCTTGGCGGCGATCTCCTCCTGCGGTACACCCACTTTCATCTCGCCCATGAGCGTGTCGGTCCGTGAGGGCTCGCCGGGGAAGCCGACGCCGAGCAGTTTGCGCACCGTACTGCGCGCGCCGTCACAGCCGACGAGGTAGCGCGAACGCAGCTGTTGTCCGTCGGCCAGCTCGACGGTAACGCCCTCGTCGTCCTGCTCGAAGCCGGCCACCGCGCAACCGCGCCGGACCTGCGCACCCAGTTCGATCGCATGTTCTTCGAGCAGGCGCTCGATGACCGGCTGCGGGATGCCCACCATATAGGCGTGCGCGGAATCCAGACTCCTGGGCACGGGTTTGTTGATGGCGGCGAAGAAACCGCCGGCCGGACGCTGCCTTCCATGCTGGAGAACGCGCTCCAGCAGTCCGCGCATCGCCATCAGCTCGAGGCTGCGAATATGCAGACCGACTATGCGGACGGACGACTTGGGCTCGGTCTCCTTCTCCAGAACGAGTACCCGTACGTCGTGCAGCCGCAGTTCGGCGGCCAGCATCGCACCGGTCGGCCCGCACCCGGCGATGATCACGTCGAACATGAGGGGCGCACGGTCGGCGCCGGAGGCCGGCGGCCAGAGCCCGGGGACGTCGCCCACGGTCAAGTCGCGCTCGACCATGTCGTTCGACGGCGGCTCGGCGGGGAACTGCGAAGAGTGCATAGGTGTTGCCTTTCGGGAGTGCCTTGTTGGCGAGGCGCTCCCGGCGACACCTACGTCAATCGCCCGACCGTGACGGGAAGGGGGAGCACCCACATCGATACAGCGTTCATGGGTCTCACCTCCTCGGTCGGTGTCACGATCGACTGCAAGCTACAAGCCCGAGCATCGTCCCGTCCAATCCTTTTCCCGCTCACGGGCCAAGGACGCCGTCCGGCTGTCTCCACTCGGCCACCCCCACCTCAACGTCCTGGGCGGCTACTTCATCTCCTCCTCCACTCCGGCTGAAGGCCTGCGGCGGCTCGGCGAGATCCCTGACCTGCCCAACGGCGGCGTGGACGGGGAGGGGTGTGGAGCGCAGGCAGGCTCCGAGAGGAGGTCGTTCCTAACCGAGCCGATCCAAAGCCCGTCTGACCGCTCGCATGAACGTACCGGGCGGATTTCTCGGCCCCTCGTCCTTCAGCAGGAAGACCCACATCAACGCAAACAGCCTGCGACACTCCAACAGCCTGCGCTCCTCCGCGGAGTCGAGTTCGAAACACAACTCGCTCTCCCCACGTACCCAGCACGACACGTGCTCGGCCATCTCCGCGACCTCGGTCGCCCGATCGCTGCGGCCCGACTCCTCGAAATCGACAATCCTGACGCGCACGCCGTCCCACAGGAAGTTCGCCCTGTTGCCGTCACTGGCTCCGAACACCGGCCGGACCCCATGCTCGCCCGGCTCCCACCCGGACAGCCACCGCGCGCCCTCTGTGACGGCCTGGTCCGCGAGCTCGTTCTTCGGCCGCCACCGCCCGGCCCACACGAGCAATTGATCCCTGATCCGCTCCACCGGCCACAACCGCTGAGGCACCCGGTCGAGTACCTGCCGGGGCACGGCGCCATGCAGCCGGTCCACCGCCTCCACCAGTTCCCTCTCCGGTACGGCAGGCAGCAGGAAGAGCGGCGTGCCCTCGATGCGCGACATCACCACCAGATCGGTCCCGTACTCCACGGGTGAGGGCGCGAGCCCGGGCGCGTGCTCCGCCAGCAGCCGCAGCGCCCGCCATTCCCGCTCGGCGCCGCCCGGCTTGCCGTCGATGAAGCGTTTGCGCACCAGGTCGCCGTCGATCTGCACATCGTGGGTCTGCATGGGTGGACATTGAACCAGCCATGGGCGACGGCGCGGTCCGGGCTGAGTGCCGCCGTGGGATCCCGCGTCGGCTACGCCCGCTGCTCGACCGACGAGCAAGACGCGATCATCCAGTGCCTGACCTCGGCGGCGCCTGGCGCCCGCCGCGCGATCCCGACTGGTCGGCAGCGGGGCTGATCAGCCGTGGACGTGCCTCGGTGGCGCCCTGCCGCCACCGAGGTGTCAGCCTCGGGCGGCCAGGTGGGCCGCCCGGTGGCGTTCAGCTGCCCGCCAGGGCCGCGCCCAGCGGCGTGTGCTCGTAGCGGACGGCCCGGCCGACGCGGGTGCGGGTGACCAGGCCGGCATCGCGCAGCACCGCCAGATGGCCGCCGACGGCGCCCAGGCTCAGGCCGAGCTGGGCGACCAGCTGCGTCGTCGTCGCAGGCACCTCCAGCGCGCGCAGCACGTCCGCGCGGCGAGGGCCGACCAGCCGGCTCAGGGCCTCACCACCCGGTGCACGCGCCACGGGGCCGAGCAGGTCCGCGATGCCCCGGGCGGGATAGACCAGGGCGTAGGGCCATGGCGGCTCGACGTAGCTGATCAGAGTGCCGAACACCGTCGGCATCAGCAGCAGGCCCTTGCCGGCCAGCCGGTGCCGGTCCCACTCGGTACGCGAGCCCGTGCGCACCTCGATGGTCCCGGCCTGCCCCTCGAAGCGCCAGCTCACCCGCGGGTCGAGATCGGACAGCGCTGCCGCCCAGCCGTACATCGCCAGGTGTCCGGCGCGGCGGACCAGGTCGCGCTCCAGCACCGCCCGCAGCCGCGGCCAGTCCGGCTCGACCAGCGCCTGCCAGCTCGCCTCGAGCGCATCGGCGAGCCGGGTGACCACGTCCGGCGCGTCGAGGATGCGCTGCACGTAGCGTGGCGGCGTCCGCAGTCCCGCCAGGTTGCGGGCCAGTTCCAGGCGTGCGCGGCGCAGCGGCGTGGCGCGCACGGCGGCCAGCTCAGCGGCGAAGTCGCCACCGGAGCCCGACGGCGGCGGATGGATGAAGTCGGCGTTGTAGCCGCCGCGGCGGAACAGCGCCGTCAGCGCCCCGACTGCGGGCACCTGCCGGCGTAGCTGCTCGTACCGTGGCGCGATGCGCTCGGCCCACGGCCGGAGCGGGCCGGCGGCCTGCACGCCGGCTGCGACGCGCAGCGCCTGCATCGCCTCGCCCAGCGGCGAGATCGCGTAGCGGGTACGCGCCACGTCGACGGGTCCCACCTCGATGGCCAGCACGTTTTGCCTCCACGCGAAAGCATAGTCACCGTGGCCGGGCTGCCGTGATGCTGTCGGCCATGACCACCACGTCCGTCGCGCCACGCCCGGCCACCTACCGCGAGGTGTTCGCCGTGGGCCAGTTCCGCGTGCTGTTCGGCAGCTACACGCTCTTCCTGATCGGCGAGACGGTGCGGATGCTCGCACTGTCCGTGACCGTCTACGCGGCAACCGGGTCGCCGCTGATGTCGGCGCTGGCGTATGCGGCAGGCTTCCTGCCCTATGCCCTGGGCGGCACGCTGCTGCTGGCTTTCGCCGACCGCTGGCCCCCGCGCGCCGTCATGGTCGGCTACGAGGTGCTGCGCGCCGCGGTCAGCGCCGTGCTCGCCGCCGGTCTGCTGCCGGTACCGGCCATGCTGGCGCTCGTGTCCGTCACGGGTTTGCCCAGCGCCGTCGCCTCCGCTTCGCGCACCGCCCTTCTGTCCGACCTGCTGGACGGCGACCGCTACGTGCTCGGCCGTGCCGTGTTCTCCATGGCGGCCGGCGGCACGCAGGTGCTCGGCTTCGCCGCCGGTGGCATGCTGATCGCCGCTGTCGGCGCGCCAGGCGCGCTCTGGATCACCGCCGCGACCTGCCTGGCCTCGGCAGGCCTGCTGCGACTGCGCCTGGCCGATCACCCACGCCGCCGCACCGGCGGTTCGGCCGGCATCGGTGAGACCTGGCAGGTGAACCGGGCGCTGCTGCGCCGGCCTGCGGTCCGGGCGCTGCTGCTGGCGCAATGGCTGGCGTCGGCGCTGATGGTCGGCGCCGAGGGCGTGCTGGTCCCGTACGCCGCGCAGGTCGGCGCGCCTGACGCGGCGGGTCTGCTGTTCGCAGCGGTCGCCGCCGGGATGTTCGCCGGCAACCTGGTCGTCGGCCGCCTGGTGCGCCCTGCGGGCCGGGAGCGGCTGGCCGGTCCCCTCGCGCTTGCGCTCGGATTGCCGCTGCTGGGGTTCGCGCTGCACCCCGCACCGGGATACGCCGCCGTCCTGATGACAGTGTCCGGTTTCGGCGTCGCCTACCAGCTCGCACTGGCCCGCAGGTTTCTCGACGCGGTGCCCGAGACGCAGCGCGGTCAGGCGTTCGGCCTGCTGCTGACCGGAACGATGACGCTGCAGGGCCTGGCCGCCGCGGCCGGAGGCGCGCTGGGTGAAGTCGCGGCTCCGGGGCTGGTCGTCACACTGGCCGGCGCGGCCTCGGCCGTCGCCGCCCTGATGTCCTGGCGGACGCTGTCGCCCGCACGGCGGCCCTGACCGCGGCCCTGACCGCGGCCCACGTTCGGCATCGAGGCCGCGTCAGCCGGTGCGGCGGGTACGGGACACGGCCAGCCCGCCGAGGATCATGGCGATCAGCCCGACCACCAGGTCTATGAAGCCGCCGACGATTCCGTAGCCGGTGCCGGGACCGCCCTTGGCAGCGGCCACCACCACCCCGCCGATGACCGCGCAGGTCAGACCAGCTATCACGGCGGCGATGGCGCGATTCCTCCCGCTTGCGGCGCCGGAACGAGCGGAGGAGCGGGCCAGCGCCAGCCCGCCGACGACGGCGCCGGCCAGCCCCAGCGCCGCGGCGACCAAGGACCAGAGCCGGCCGCTGGTCAGGTCATAGGCGCCCACAGGCTGGGCCAGAACGGCCGCGGCCGCCGGCGTGGCGGAGCCGAAGACTGCGAACAGGGCGGCTGCGGCGGTGAGCAGGGGGCGGATGGACATGGAGGGTCCTTTCGGGTCAGGGAGGGGTGGGGAGCAGGTGGGGTCGGTCTTCGGTCGTGGAGGGGTGACGGATCGATCATCACCGCGTCGCGGCGGCAGCGCCTCCGGCGGGGAGCGGCAGCGTGCACGCGGTTCTGCGTAGTCGACCGCAACCTTCATACGCCCGTCGTCGTAGGCGCTCGCGCGTCTGGGCGCAGTGCCTGCGCGCGCGGCGATCGTAGGACCGCCGTGTGGAACCGCGCCGCGCCGTTACGCCTGCCCGCGCCGGCGCAGGACGTACTGCTCGCGCTCTTCGTCACCGTGATGCAGGTTCAGGGCACGATGATCCGCAATGCCGGCGAGGTGGTGCAGCGGCCGCTGAGCGACCTCGGATACCTGGGCTACGCTCTGCTGATCGTAAGTGGCCTGGTCATCGCCGGCCGCCGTCGCTGGCCGGTGCCGGTGTTCGTCACTACGGCGCTCGCCAGCCTGGTGTACTACGGCGTGGACTTCCCCGACGGCCCCGGCTGGCTCGGGCTCTTCGTCGCCCTGTACACCCTCGCCGCCTACGGTGACGGGCGTCGGTCGCTGATGATCACTGGTGTGGGCGTCACTGTGCTCACCGTCGTCTGGCTGGCCGCCGCGACCGGCATCGAGCCGCGCGCCGCCATCGGCTGGGTGTTCTTCCGGATCGGCGTGTCGGTCATGAGCGTGACCCTCGGCGAGTCCGTCCGGTCCCGGCGGGTCATCGCAGCCGAAGCCCAAGAACGCGCCGAGTTGGCCGAACGGACTCGCGAGGAGGAGGCCGGGCGCGTGTCGACGCAGAGCGACTGCGGATCGCCCGTGAGGTCCACGACACCGTCGCGCATGCCATAGCGATCATCAACGTCCAGGCGGGTGTCACCGCACACGTCCTCGGCAAACGGCCGGAAGTGGCGCAGGAGGCGCTGCGGACCATCGAGCAGACCAGCTCGCGGGCGCTGGGGGAGATGCGGGCCGTCCTCGGGGTCCTGCGGGGCGACGACGGTGACGATGACAGCGCGCGCACCGTATCCCGGACTGGGGCAGATCGACGAGCTGACCGCCAAGGCGAGCGAGGCCGGCCTCGACCTCAAGCTCGAGGAGATCTCGCCCGCAGCACCGGTGCCGAGCGCGGTGGACAGTGCCGCCTACCGGATCCTGCAGGAGTCGATCACCAATGTGATCCGCCACGTCGGCCCGACTCGGGTGACGGTGGCGCTGAAGGCCGGAAATGAGGTCTTGGAGATCCGCGTGACCGATGAGGGCCGCCCGGCCGCCCCGGGTGATGACCGCGCGGACCCACCCGCTCGGCAACTGGCCGGCACCCGCGCCCCGGCCGAGCCCGGCCGGGGCATCCTCGGCATGCGCGAGCGCTGCCTGCTGCTGGGCGGACAACTCGATGCCGGGTCGCTTCCCGGCGGCGGGTTCGAAGTCAGAGCTCGGCTCCCTCTCGTATCGAACGGGCCACGTATATGAACAAGGCTCCGATCAAGGTGCTGCTCGCCGACGACGAGGGTCTCGTGCGATCCGGGTTCAAGGTCCTGCTCGACCTCGAGGACGACATCACGGTAGTGGGAGAAGTTGCCACCGGCGCCGAAGCCGTCGAGCAGGCCCGCGCCATCCGCCCCGACGTCGTCCTCATGGACATCCGCATGCCGAAACTGGACGGCATCCAAGCCACCGCCCAGATCGCGCAGACGCGCGGGCTGGAGCAGGTCCGGGTCCTCATCCTCACCACCTACGACACCGACGAGCACGTCTTCGACGCCTTGCAGGCCGGCGCCAGCGGCTTCCTGCTCAAGGACGCCGGCCCGGCCGAACTCCTGCACGCCATCCGGGTGATCGCCGCC
>NZ_JBSFPS010000060.1:0-39695 GCF_053588315.1 Streptosporangium sp. NPDC003464
GGTCGCGCGGTCCGCGACAGCAAGGATCAGGACGGGCCGGTGCTGTTCTTCACCGGCGCCGAGTGGGACGCCTTCGTCGGCGGTGTGAAGCTCGGCGAGTTCTGACCGGTCCCATTCAGAGAGCGAGCCCCCGGCGGGAAGGCCGGGGGCTCGTCTTTTTGATCATCCCTGCGCGGGGGTGAATCAACCCACCACGATGGTAGGACGCTGCGGTGACAGCGAGAAGGCCCCGGCGGCGTGCCGGGGCCTTCTGACGTTCAGACGCCGAGCCCGTTGGGAACGCGATGGGAACAGAATGCCCAGCGCCAACGGGAGTCAACGGGAGGTTATGGGAGGTGAGACAACCGTAGTTCCTGGTCGTAGTAGCTACTACGGGACACTACGGGAGCCACTGGGAGACACCGGGAGGTGTCATCAGCGGACAGCCACCTCGCTAGCCCAACTATGATCAACCATTGTTCGGACCACCTCCTTTCGGCGTGCTCCGTACGTTATGCGACAGATTCCAGTCCGGCAAATGAATATTCGCGGTGCGGGATGCCGCAGGTGGGAGCGCTTCTCCGAGGTTCGCTCACAATCGGGAGCCCTGTCGTGCCGAGATGCTTTTAGACTCTGGGCATGACCGAGACGTCGTGGCACGAGCAACTGCGGGCGCGCGGTTACCGGGTCACCCCGCAGCGCCAGCTGGTGCTGGAGGCGGTCAAGGCCGCCGAGCACGCCACTCCCGAGGAGATCTGCGCCCGGGTGCGGGAGACCGCCCGCGGGGTGAACATCTCGACCGTCTACCGGACCCTCGAACTGCTCGAGGAGCTCGGTATGGTCACCCACACCCATCTGGGACACGGCGCCCCCACCTACCACCTGGCCGCCGACTCCGACCACGTGCACCTGGTCTGCCACGAATGCGGGGAGATCGACGAGGTCCGTCCCGAGCTGGTCCAGGACTTCCTCGGCAAGCTCGACCAGGAGTTCGGGTTCGCCGTCGACGTGCACCACCTGACGGTCTTCGGCCGCTGCCGTAAGTGCCGCTGAGGGCTCGTAGGCTTGGGTCCATGCGTAGCCCTCTGCTGGACATCCCCGGCGCGGTCGCGGCCGAGACCCCTGACGCCGACGTCGCCGGACACTACGGTGACCCGTTCGCCGAGCAGCGTGCGTTCCTCGCCGGTGAGGCGATGGTCGACCGGAGCAACCGCGAGGTCGTCCGGGTCTCCGGGCCCGACCGGCTGAGCTGGCTCAACAGCCTTAGCTCGCAGAAACTCGACGATCTCAGACCCGGTGTGCCCACCCAGACGCTGCTGCTGGACGCCCAGGGCAGGGTGGAGCACCACCTCACGCTCGTCGACGACGGCGAGGCCGTGTGGGCCCACGTGGAGCCGGGTACGTCGGCCGGGCTCGTCGCGTTCCTGGACAAGATGCGGTTCATGCTCCGGGTCGAGGTCGCCGACGTGACGGCCGACTACGCGGTGGTCTCGGTGACCGGCGCCGAGCGGCTGACCCCGCCCGCGGGGGCCGTCCTCGTCGGGGACGACGTGCTGCTCCCGCGCGACCTGCTCGCCGACCGGCTCGGCGGCCTGAAGCCCGCCGGGCTCTGGGCCTACGAGGCGCTGCGGATCGAGGGCCACCGCCCCCGGCTGGGCTTCGAGACCGACCACAAGACGATCCCGCACGAGGTGGGCTGGATCGGCCCGGCCCTCCACCTGAGCAAGGGCTGCTACAAGGGGCAGGAGACCGTGGCCCGGGTGCACAACCTCGGCCATCCCCCGCGCCGCCTGGTCTTCCTCCACCTGGACGGCAGCGTGGACACGCTGCCGAAGCACGGCGCCCCGGTGGTCCACGACGGCGTGGAGGTCGGCTCGGTCGGCAGCTCCGCCCGGCACCACGAGCTCGGCCCGATCGCGCTGGCGGTGGTCAAGCGGACCGTCCCGGTGGACGCCACGCTGCAGGCCGCGGGGGTGGCGGCGACGCAGGAGGTCATCGTGCCGCCGGACGCCGGGCGCAACGTCACCATCGACCCGGCCCTGCGCCGGCGCATCCGCTGACGCCAAGCCGGCCGCGCCGCACACGGTACGGCGGCGCGGCCGGCGCTCAGCGCGCCGAGGACGTAGCTGGCGACGCGCTGAGGACGTAGCCGGCGGCGCGCCGGGGACATAATCGGCAGGGCGCCGAGGACGTAGCCGGGCCCGGCCGCCGCGCCGGACTCTCCGATGACCGGATCAGATCTCCAGGATCAGCGTGATGGGGCCGTCGTTGGTCAGGCCGACCTTCATGTCGGCGCCGAACACCCCGGTCTCCACGTGAGCCCCCAGCGCGCGTAGCTCGGCGCAGACGGCCTCCACCAGCGGCTCGGCGACCGGTCCGGGCGCCGCGGCCTGCCAGGTGGGGCGGCGCCCCTTGCGCGCGTCGCCGTACAGGGTGAACTGGCTGACCACGAGCAGCGGCGCGCCGATGTCGGAGCAGGACTTCTCGCCGGACAGGATCCGCAGGCCCCAGAGCTTGGCGGCGAGCCTGGCCGCCTCCGCCGGGGTGTCGGTGTGGGTCACCCCGACCAGCACCAGCAGGCCGGGCTCGTCGATCGCCCCGACCGTCGTCCCGTCTACCGTCACCGAAGCGGAACTCACCCGCTGAACAACCGCACGCATGCCCCCCATCATCTCGTGATCCTCGACCTCCCTAGAATCCTCGCGAAAGGAGACAAAGGTGTCTGCTGAGTCGTTGGTTGTCGAGGTCGTCCGTTCGGGGTTCGTGGAATCCACACATCGGGCGCGGATGCTCGCCGTCGGTGCCGACGGCTCCCCGGTGCGGGTGCACGGCGCGGTGGACGCCCTGGTCTCCCCCCGTTCGTCGATGAAGCCGCTGCAGGGGCTGGGCATGCTGCGCGCCGGGCTCGCCCTGGAGGGGGAGCTGCTCGCGCTGTCGTGCGCCAGCCACGCGGGGGAGCCGTTCCACGTGGCGGGGGCCCGGAGGATCCTCTCCGGCGCGGGGCTGGAGGAGGGCGCGCTGCGCTGTCCGGAGGACCTGCCCGAGGACGTCGCCTCCCGGGACGAGGTGCTGCGCTCGGGCGGCGGCCGGGCCAGGATCTACATGAACTGCTCGGGCAAGCACTCGGCGATGCTCGCCACCTGCGTGATCAACGACTGGCCGCTGGAGACCTACCTCGACCCGGCGCACCCGCTGCAGAAGGCCATCCGCCACACGGTCGAGGAGCTGACCGGCGAGCGCGTCGCGGCCACCGGGGTGGACGGCTGCGGCGCCCCGCTGTTCTTCGTGTCGATGGTGGGGGTGACCCGGGCGTTCCGCGCCTTCGTCCAGGCCGCGCCCGGCACCCCCGAACGCCGCATCGCCGACGCCTTCCGCGACCACCCCGAGTGGACGTCCGGCACGACCCGGCCGGAGGCCCGGCTGATGCGCGCGGTCCCCGGGCTGATGGTCAAGGCGGGCGCCGAGGCGTTCGACGCCTTCGCCTTCGCCGACGGCCGCGCCGGGACCGTCAAGATCGAGGACGGTGGCCAGCGGGCCCGGGTCCCGGTCACGGTCGCGGCGCTGCGCGCCCTCGGCCTGGAGGGCGCCGGTCTCGACGAGCTCGCCGCCGGTGTCCTGTTCGGCGGCGGCCGTCCGGTCGGTGAGATCCGCCTGCGCTAGGCCGGTCTCACCCCGCTCGGCCCGGTCTCACCCCGCCTCGGGCGCCTGGTGCGCCCCGGCGGCGCGGAGCAGGGCGGCGACCTCGTGCTGGCCCTTGGCGACGGCGTGCGCGAGCGGGGTGACGCCGTCGCGGTCGGCGAGGTCGACGTCGGCGCCGGCCGCGATGAGCAGGCCGACGATCTCCTGGTAGGGGGCGCCGCCGTCGCCGAGGATGACCGCCTCCAGCAGGCCGGTCCAGCCGAGGTCGTTGACGTGGTCGACCTTGATGCCCGTCTTGAGGACCTCGCGGACGTAGTCGACGTGCCCGCGCTCGCAGGCCGGGATGAGGGAGACGCCCCCGTAGCGGTTGCGCACGGTCAGGTCGGGCCCGGCCGGCAGGAGGGCCCGGAGCATCGCCACGCTGCCGGTCACGCCGGTGACCAGCCAGGGGGTGTCGTGCTTGAGGTCCGCGGCGTCCGGGTCGGCGCCGGCCGCGACCAGCACCTCGGCCACCTCGACGTGGTCGGCCGCCGAGGCGAGCAGCAGGGCCGTACGGCGCTGCCCGTCGCGGGCCTCGACGTCCGCCCCGGACTGGAGCGCGTCCCGGACCTCGGCGGCGTCCCCGCGCGCGGCGCCGGCCAGCAATTGTGCGTTGAGCATGTCTGATCCTCTCATCTCGCGGCCGCCGCACGCCGCCGCCAGCAGGCTCAGCCCGGCGGCCAGGAGCGCCCGGCGCCTCATCCGCCGGGCCCTTCCCGCCCGTCCGGTCCCGCCGCCGGCCGCTCGCCGCGCGATCTGTCCGGTCCCGTCGCCGGTAGCTCCCCGCGTGTCCGGTCCGGTCGCCGGCCGCTCGCCGCGCGGCCCGTCCGGTCCCGTCGCGGGCCGTTCACCACTCGGCCCATTCAGCCGAGCTGCCCGGCGACCGCCTTGAGACCGGCCTGGGCGATGGCCTCGTCGATGTCGCCGCTGGGCGCGCCACCGACCCCGATGCCCGCGATGGGGGCACCGCCGGAGGCGACGGGGACGCCGCCGCCGAGGAAGAGGGTGCCCGGGATGTCGGCGATGGTCGGGCCGTCACCGGAGGCGCCCTTGGCCAGCTCGCTGGTCGCCTTGCCGAAGGAGACCGCGGTGAAGGCCTTGCGCCTGGCCGACTCCTCGGTCTGCGGGCCCGCGCCGTCCCCCTTCAGCACCAGCCGGGTGGCGCCGGACCGGTCGACGATCACGACGGTGACGCGCTGCCCCTGCTTGGCGGCCTCCTTCCGCACGGCCTCGGCGATCTTCAGGGAGGCGTCGGCGGACAGCACGCCGGTCTGCACGACGGCCTGCGGGCCGCTCGCGGCCCGCGTGGGGGCGGTCTGGGCGGTCTGGGCGGCGGCGACGCCGGTGGCGCCGGTCAGGATGGCGAGTCCCGCGAGGGAGCCGGCGATCACACGGGTGCGGGCGGACAGGGCCGTCATGTTCTTCTCCAGTTCGGTGTGGTGGATCGGGTACACCCAAGGCTGCCCCCGGCGCCGCCGTACGCCATCGGGAGCACGGTCGACCCCCGGACGCCGGGTGGTCGAGGCCGGGGTCAACCGATCGGTTGATGCGCCGCCCCCGCGGTGGCGCCATCCTCGGCGGGGGATAGCGTCGGAGACGGATCGGACGGGGGCGGTGATGAGGGAGCGCGTCTGGCTCAGCCGGGCCATGCACCTGGGGTTCTACCTGCTGCTCGCGGCCTCCGTCTCGCGGCTGGTGTCCCGGCACGGCATGGACGCGCGGACCGTCGCCGCGCTGGCCGTCTGCGGGCTGCTCGCCCTGGTGTACGCCGCCGGCGTCGTCTTCTGGGGCGGCCCCGGCCGGGGCCGCCTGGTCTGGCTGGGGACGGTGGTCGCGGTCTGGCTGGCGCTGGTGGTCCTCGCGCCGTCGTTCAGCTGGTGCGCGGTCCCGCTGCTCTTCCTGTGCCTGCGGTCGCTGCCGCCACGCGGCTTCCTGCTGGCCACCGCGGTGCTCACGCTCGTCGTGATCGCGGCCCAGCTGAAGATCGCCCAGGAGGTCGACCCCAGCCTGATCCTCGCGCCGATCGGTGTCGCCACCATGATCGCGGTGATCTTCTGGGAGCTCCAGCGCGAGAGCGCCGCCCGGCAGCGGTTGATCGACGACCTGGTCAGCACACAGGGGACGCTGGCGGACTCGGAGTACCGCACCGGCGTCCTGGAGGAGCGCGAGCGGCTGGCCAGGGAGATCCACGACACCCTCGCCCAGGGCCTGACCAGCATGGGCCTCCTGCTCCAGGCCGCCGACCGGATGTGGGCCGCCGACCCGGACCTGGCCCGCGCCCATGTACGGCGGGCCGCCCTGGCCGCGGCGGACAACCTGGACGAGGCCCGGCGGTTCGTCCGGGACCTGCAGCCGCCCGGCCTGGAGGGCGTCTCGCTGCCCGAGGCGCTGGCCCGGCTGTGCGAGAGAGCCGGTCACGACACGGGGCTGGAGGTGCGCTTCCGGCACGAGGGCGAGCGGCGCCCACTGGCGCCGGAGGTCCAGGCGGCGCTGCTGCGGGTGGCGCAGGGGGCGCTGGCCAACGTCCGGGACCACTCGCGGGCGGGGAGGGCCATGGTGACGCTGTCCTATCTGGATGACGAGGTCACACTGGACGTGTTCGACGACGGCGCCGGATTCGCCGAGCCCGCCCCGGCCCCCGGGCGGGGATACGGGCTGCGGGCGATGCGCGACCGGCTCGCGGAGGTGAACGGCTCCCTGGCCGTCGAGAGCGCCCCGGGGGAGGGGACGGCCGTCGCGGCCACGGTCCCCGCCGGACGCTCCCCCGCGGCACCGCGGCCCGCCGGGGGCACACGGGCAGGGGACAGGGGCGCCGCGGCACCGCGGGCAGGGGACGCCGCGGCACCGCGGGCGGGAGACGGGGACGTCGCGGCGGACGGGACGGGAGGGCGATGAGGCTGTTCCTGGTGGACGACCATCCGGTGGTCCGGGCCGGGCTGGTGGCGCTGCTCGGCGGCGAGCACGACATGGAGATCGTCGGCGAGGCGGTGGACGGGGAGGAGGCGGTGCGGGGCATCGCCTCGTGCGAGCCGGACGTCGTGCTCATGGACCTGCAGCTCGGCGAGGGCGTCGACGGGGTGGAGGCCACCCGGCGGGTCCGGGCGCTGCCCTCGCCGCCGCAGGTCCTGGTGCTGACGACCTACGAGACCGACGCGGACATCGTGCGGGCCATCGACGCCGGAGCCACCGGCTACCTGCTCAAGGCGTGCCCGCCGGAGGAGCTGTTCCAGGGCATCCGGGCCGCGGCCAGGGGCGAGACCGTGCTGTCGCCGAGGGTGGCGACCCGGATGATGCGGCGGATGCGCGATCCCGGTCCCGCGCTGAGCGCCCGCGAGGTCGAGATCCTGGAGCTGCTCGCCAGTGGCGCGGGCAACCGCGAGATCGCCCGGCGGCTCTTCATCACCGAGGCGACGGTCAAGACCCACCTGGTGCACATCTACGGCAAGCTGGGCGTGGACACGCGCACCGCCGCCGTCACCGCCGCCGTCGAGCGGCGCCTCATCCGGCTCGCCTGACCGGGACGGGCGGGTACGGCCGGCGCCCCCTCAACCGGTCACGGGTGAGGGGGCGGGCTCGAAGGGACCAGAGAGGGATCAGAGGGAGCGGAACTGGCGGGTGGAGGAGATCGCGCCCGAGGTCGTCATGGTGAACGTCCGCATCGAGTCGGCGAACTTCGACAGGTCCCATTCGGCCGGACCGTGATACCAGTACAGGTTGTCGGCCTGCTGGCCGTTGCCGGTGACCGAGGTGACCACGCGGGCCCAGCGCTCGACGCTGTCGAAGATCACGGCATAGGGCAGGTAGCGGGAGAACAGCTCCACCCGCTGGGCCGGGGGGATGTCGCCGCCGATGTCGCCGGAGGCGAGATACTCCCGGAAGCCCAGGGTGTGGGCGAGGGCCCCCGCGCCCTTGGAGGTCTTGGCCGGCATGTACTGTCCGCCGACGGCCATGGCGGCGCCGGCGATGATCAGGGCCAGGCCGAGCAGGCCGTAGGTGGTGAACCAGGCCAGCGCGACGGTGGCGAGGACCCCTGCCACGGTGAACAGCACGCCGAAGGTCGTCCAGCGGGTGCGGACGGTGTCGGGGCGGCGGGCGAACCAGCCCTGCGTGACCACGTCGCGGTAGAGCGCGTCGCGGACCTTGCCGAGGTTGGCCGCGAACGAGCCCTGGAGGTGGGAGAGCAGGACCGCGTCACGCCCGTCGAAGATGGCGTCGTAGAGCGCCCGCTCGTAGGTCAGCAGCGAGTTGGTCGGGGCGCCGGCCATCCGGACCAGCATCCAGTCGGGTGAGTCGTAGGCCTGCCGGGGCTGCTCGTCGATCCGGATGAAGCCCCGGACGGCCAGGTCCACGATCGTGGCGGTCACGTCGATCACGTCGGCCTGCTCGTCCATGAGCGTGCCGATCTGGCCGGGGCGCACGCCGTCCGGCGGGGCGAAGTGGCCGTTCTCGACGGCGTTGAGCGAGCCGGACTCGTGGCCGACCACGCGGGCGTCGCGGCCCCGCATCCAGTAGAGCAGGCCGAGGCCGCCGAGCATCAGGACCAGCAGGCCGGCCAGCGCGCCGCCGGTGACGGTGTTCAGGGTGAAGGCGTTGGACAGCTCGAAGCGGCGCTCCAGGACCGGGGCGCCCTTGGTGGCGCCCGTCGGGTAGCCGACGACCACGGTGAGCACCTCGCCCGGCCCCAGCTCCTGCTGCTCGAACTCCGCGGTGGTCCCGGTGTGGTCGGGTGAGGCGGTGGTGCACCCGATCGCCGAGCTCAGCACGCCCGCGAAGCAGGACAGGTTCTGGAGCTGGGCCGGGCCCTTCACCGTGACCTTGGCCAGGGCGACCGGGACCGACCAGGCTCCCACGGCGTACCACCGCAGCTCCTGGGCGTCGGCCAGGGGGGTCACCGCACCCTTGACGTCGTACTCCAGCGTGGCGGAGCCCGAGCCCTTCAGGGTGATCGAGTCGCCGGTCAGCGTGCCGTCGCCCTTGAAGTTGGTGATCTGGTAGAGGCGGTCGTTGCCGTCGTCGTAGCGCGTGCGGTCGACCAGCTTCCGCGTCGGCGGGCTGCCCTCGAAGGCGATGGTCTCCTTGACGTGGAGCACACCGTCCTGCCGCAGTTCGAGCGTGACCGTGTCGTCGGTCACCTTGCCCGCCAGGGTGGACGCCGTGCCCGCAGTGCCGGCCGCGAGGGCCGGGGAGGCGCTCAGGGCCAGCGCGAGGGTGGCAACTACGGCCACGCTCCCGGCCGCTCGATGCAATGCAGATCCCGCCATGGCTCGGGAGCCTACCGAGAACCGCCGACCAGTGAATGCCACCCCCCATTCCTATTTTTCGGTCAATAGACAGACATGTGTTGATATCCGCTAGATTGCCGCCCGGAGATCCATCTCTTGGAGAAGGCGGTCGCATGCCCCGACGCGGATCGAGCCCTCTGGCCTTTGGTGTCTTCGGCGTGCTCGCCATGACGTTCACCGCGGTCGTGGTGATCGCCGCCCTGAACGGCAGTGACGAGGCAGAGGTTCCGGCCGGGCCTGGTACCGGCCCCATAGCGACCAAAAATGCCGAACTCCCGCCGGCCAAGGGCGTGGAGACCACGCCGCCGAGCTTCGGGCCACCGCCCAAGCTGAATCTCGGCTCCCTGGGCGACGCCGAGATCGCGCTGGCGGCCCGGAAGACCCTGGGCGTCGACCTGCGCTACATGCGGCGCTCCGACACCACCGCACGGCTCAAGCGCAACCCGCTGTACGGCACCGGCACGATGCGCCCCACCGCCTGCCGCGCCCCCCGGCCCTCGACCCGGCCGGGCGACATGCTCAACTACCTCAACGCCGTCACCGGCTGCCTGGACCGCGCCTGGTCCGGGAAGTTCTCCCAGGCCGGAGCGGTCTTCCTGGCGCCTCGCCGGGTCTACTGGAGCCGTCCGGGCCGCGGCCCCTGCGGCACCTACCCCAACCCGGGCGCCGCCGCCTACTACTGCCCCAGCAACCGGGGCATGTACATCGGCCTGAGCCACCTCGTCCAGCAGACCGGCCGGATCGACCCGGCCGCCAACCACGTCCCCTACCTGTCGGTGCTCGCTCACGAGTACGGTCACCACGTGCAGTCGATGGCGGGGATCGGCGGCGCCTGGTGGTGGGAGGTCTCCAACAAGTCCAAGGCCGCCCAGGACGCCCACTCCCGCCGCAGCGAACTCCAGGCGCAGTGCCTGGCCGGTGTCTTCGTCCGCACCGTCCGCACCCCGCTCGGCGTCACCTCCGCCCGCTGGAACGACGTGCTGCGGATGGAGTACAGCCGCGGCGACGACCAGAACGGCCTGGGCCTGCGCGACCACGGCAGCGGCGACCACTACGCCGGCTGGCTCCACCAGGGCTGGAGGTACGCCAGGGTCGGCTACTGCAACACCTGGGCGGTCCCCGCCTCGCAGGTCAGCTGAGCCCGACCGCGCACGGGCCGGGCACAGCCGGGCGGCCGCCCACCGAGCAGTGTGCGTCGTGGAGATCGGCCTGTCGGCAAGGCCCGGCCCACCAGCCGCCATCTGTGACGTTCCGGCAGCTCGTAGCGCCTCCCGGTGAGGATTCCTGATCTCCGTCTGGAGACGGGACCTTCTTCATGGCCTCCGGGTGCGGTCAGGCCGGGGTGGGCGTGCAGGCGGTTCCGGGTGACCGTCCGGCCTCGACTCTCGCGATGGGCTCGCCGACGAGGTGTTGCAGCGCGCTCTGCAGGGCATCCCGGGCCGCGGGGGCGAGGTCGGCCAGGAGCTGGTCCTCGATCGCCCTGATGTCGCCGCGGGCGGCCTTGAGGGCGCGGCTGCCTTCGGTGGTGACCTCGATGATGCGGGCCCTGCGGTCGGCGGGGTCCGGTCGGCGGCGCACCAAGCCGTCGTTCTCCAGTTCGTCGAGGATGAGGACCAGCTTGCTCTTGTCGACCGACACGGCCTGGGCGAGAGCGAGCTGGGAGCCGGCGGGGGCTTCGACGATGGCCATCAACACCGTGTAGCCCCACAGGGTCATGCCGTGCTCGCGTACGGCCGCGGCCTCGGCTGCGGCCAGGCCCTGCTTCAGCCGTGCGAACACCCAGTGCAAGTCCTGGTGCAACCAGCTGTCGGGCGAGCCTTCCGGGGTGGGGGCGTTGGCCATGCGCAGCATGATACCAAGCCAAGATGTTCTTGATTCAAGACTATCTTGCTCTATATTGATTGCGAATTCAGATCATCTTGATATGGGGCAATCTTGTGACGCATCTTCTCCACCTGGACGCCGGCGGACGCAGCGACTCGTTCTCGCGCAGGCTCGGCAGCACCTTCGTGGCCGACTGGCGGGTCACCCATCCCGACGGGGTCTACACCTACCGCGACCTGGTGTCCGACCCGGTGCGGCCCATCGACGAGGACCGGGTCCACCTCGCCACCCAGTCATCAGTGAACGGCGTGCGCGACATCGAGACCATGGACAAGGTGGCCGCCGGCGCCCCCGAACTGGCCAGGAGCTGGGCGGCCACCCGCCCGCTGGTGGAACAGCTCCTCGCGGCGGACGTCCTGCTCCTGGGCGTGCCGATGTACAACTTCACGGTGCCCGCCGCGCTCAAGGCATGGATCGACCGCGTGACCCTGCCCTGGCTGCCGCTCAAGGGGAAGTCGGCCGTGGTGCTGAGCGCGCGCGGCGGAGGCTACGGGCCGGGCACGCCCCGCGAGCAGTTCGACTTCCAGGAGCCCTACCTGCGCGCCTACTTCTCCGTGCTCGGACTGGACGACGTGGAGTTCGTCCACGCCGAGCTCACCCATGCCGCGGTCATGCCCTTCCTCGCGCAGTTCCGTGAGCAGCACGAGGCCTCCCACGCTGCGGCGCTCGCCGCGGTGCACGCCCTGGCGACCCGGGCGCCCGCCGAGACGCCGGCCTGACCATGACTCCCCATCCGATCAGCGAAGGCAAGAGGACAGCCGCACCATGAACACAGATCTCAACGGCCGGGTGGCCCTGATCACCGGCGCGTCGACCGGAATCGGAGCCGCGACCGCCCGCGCCTACGGACGCGAAGGCGCCCGGGTGGCGATCACGTACCGCAACAACCCGGACAGCGCCGAGAAGGTGGCCGCCGACGTCGAGGCCGCCGGTGGGCAGGCGCACGTCGTCCGGGTCGACCTCGAAGACCTGCCCACCATAGACCGCGCCGTCGCGACCGTCGTCGAGCGCTGGGGCGGGATCGACGTCCTCGTCGCCAATGCCGTGCGCTGGGGCGGCGACGGCCCGCCTGACCCCAGCCTCCGGTTCGAGGACGTGCCGCTGCAGGAGTGGGAGGCGATGATCGGCGCCAACCTGATCGGCACGGCGGCCACGGTCCGCGCGGTCCTGCCCGGCATGCGCGCCAAGGGCTGGGGTCGCATCGTGTTGATCTCCTCAAGCGTCGCGGAGGAGGGCCTGCCCGGACCGGGCCCCTACGGCACCGCCAAATCGGGCCTGCACGGGCTCGCCCGCAGCCTGGCCTGGAACGGCGGCCGGGACGGGATCCTGGTCAACGTCGTGGCACCGGGCTTCACCCTCACCGACAGCCGTCCTGACATCCCGGCATTCGTCACCGACGCCCTCGCCGCCGCCACCCCCACCCGCAGACTCTCCGACTCCGACGACGTGGCCAACCTCGTCGTCTTCCTGGGCTCGGGAGCCAACGGCAACCTCACCGGCGAGGTGATCCGGGACGGCTCCGCCGCCGCCCGCGCACCGCACATCGGCGGGTAGCAGGCCCGACCCACGCCGAACGGACCTGCCAGGCCGGCCCGGGCCGGCCGGGAGGGCGCCAACCGGATGGCGCCCTCCCGGCGTCGCCCGGTGCCGCCGCGACGGCGGACCCGGCGCTCCGGAGGCGGGGGCGGGGGAAGGGCCGGTGGCCATGCCCGTCTCCGGAGGGCGCCCGTGGGGGTGTGATGGACGGACCGCCCCACTTGCCCGAGCGGTGAGAACCACTGCACGAGGTTGGGATAGGGCGGCCCGTAACGCCAGATAATGCCCAAGTATTAGCCATCAAGGCAAGGTCTGACCTGCAAAAACTTAAAACGCACCCTATGGCGGAGAACAGCTGGGGCAGATGTGGCGCGGAGAGGCCGGAGTGGTCGCTCGCAGGGACGCGGCACGCCCCCGGACCGCCTCCGCCCGTAGGGACGCGGCATGCCCCCGGACCGCGTCCGCCCGCAAGGATGCGGCACGCCCTCGGACCGCGTCCGCCCGCTCCCCGGAGATGGGGTGCCGGTTCCCGCAGCGGTTCCGGAAGTGTGTCCGCCCGATCCCGGGACGGCCCTGAAAGCGGGTCCGCCCCCTTCCGGACGTCCCGGACAGGGAGTGCCCGCTCTCCGGGCGGTCCCGGGGACAGGGATGGCGGCGGCCCGGCCCTGTCACGTGGCTCTTCGGGCGCCGATGGTGTAGATCATGTGGTCGTGGATGACCGCCTGAAACGTCATGATCTGACCGAAGACGAGTGGATACGGCTGGTGCCGTTGCTGCCCGCCCATCCCCGACGGGGGCACCGATGGGCCGACCACCGCGCGGTGATCAACGGCGTGTTCTTCCGGACCCGCACCGCCTGCTCGTGGCGGGGCCTGCCGGAGGTCTACGGCAGGTGGAAGACCGTCTACAACCGGCACCGCCGCTGGTCCCAGGACGGCACCTGGGAGACGATCCTGGACGCGCTACGGGCCGGTGACGCGCTACGGGCCAGTGACGCGCTACGGGCCGGTGACGCGCCACGGGCCGGTGACGCGCTGCGGGCATGTCATGACGGGGCCGGGGGCCGGGACCGGCCCGGTGGCCCCGGCTCCACGGCCGGTGGGACCCGGCCCCGTGCCACCGGCGCCCGTCATGCCCCGCCGGAGGACATCCGGCCCGGGAAGATCTTCGAGCTCCCCGGCTGGTGACCGCCGGCCGCGGGGGAGCCGGGACGGTCGCCCCGTCCCGGCGCGAGCCCCGGGGGACCTCAGTCCGCCACCTCGACGCGGAGGCGGCGGAAGCCCTTGCCCTTGCTCTCGATCTTGGCCACCCGCATGCGGCCGATCTGCTTGGTGGAGGCGACGTGGGTGCCGCCGTCGGCCTGGCAGTCCAGGCCGACGATGTCGATGATCCGGACCTCCTCGACCGTCTCGGGCACCAGGTTCGTGGCCGTCCTGATGATGTCGGGGATCGCGAAGGCCTCCGCGCGGGGGAGCACCCGGACGTCGATCCGGCGGTCGGCGGCGATCTCGGCGTTGCAGGCCTCCTCCACGGCCTCCTTGAAACCGGGGGGCACCTCGGGCAGGTTGAAGTCCATCCGGGCGCTCAGCTCCTCCATGTTGCCGCCCGTGACGAGGGCGCCGAAGTCACGGAAGACCACCCCGCACAGCACGTGCAGCGCCGAGTGGGTGCGCATCAGGGCCGAGCGCCTCTCGTCGGCGACGGCCGCCCGCACAGTTGTCCCCGGCGGCGGGAGGGGGTCGTCCTCGGCGGGGATCAGGTATAGCTCGTCACCTTTGCGCACTCCGGTGATGCGGGTCTCCACCCCCAACCAGATGAGAACTCCGTGATCCGCCGGCTGGCCGCCCCCGCCTGGATAGAATGCCGACCTGCTCAAGACGATCCCGTCGGGTGACGAGGCCAGGACCACCGCGTCGAAGGAGCGCAGGTTCTGGTCGGCGAGTTCGAGTCGCCGCGTACGCCCGTAGAGGTCACTGCTCATATCGTTAGCCTAGAGTCAGCCTAGAGTCCCCGATTGGCAGCCTAGAGCCCCCGAGGTGGCATGCACGGGCCTGTGCGTCGACGTCCCCGAGCATCCACAGCCGCCATCCTTGTAGCGATTTACTGCCTTATTTCGGGATGTGCCACCGGGACGGGCGGCGAGGCCGTACCGACGGCCGACATGGTCGCGGCCGGACCGGGTGCGACGCCGGCCCCGTCCCCGCCGGCGGGCCCGCCCCGTCCGGCGGGCTCACCCCCGCCGTCGAGCCCGCCGCCGTGCCGGGCCGCGGCCCCGGTGGTCATGATCATCGGAGACAGCTTCACCGTCGGGTCGGGCCCGGTCCAGCGGTGGGACACCTACGCCGCGCGGGCCGCGCGCGAGCTGGGCTGGCAGCTGGTCACCGCGGGGGCGGCCGGGACGGGCTTCGTCAACCCCGGGCCGGTGGAGCGGACCTTCCAGCGGTCCTTCGCCGAGGAGCTCTCCTGGCGGCCCGCGCCCGACCTGCTGATCGTCTCCGGCGGGCACAACGACCGCCGGACCAGGCCCGGCACGGTCAACGGGGCCGCCAGGCGCCTGCTGGAGCTGGTCCGCGCCCACTGGCCGCGGACCAGGACCGTGGTGATCGGCCCCATCTGGATGGCGCGGGCCCCCCGATGGGCCTACGGGGTCAGGGACGCCATCGCCTCCGCCGCGGCCGAGGAGGGGGCGGCCTTCCTCGACCCGCTCGGCCGGCGCTGGGGCCGCGGGGCGCTCCTGCGCGACGGCGTCCACCCCACCCATGAGGGACACCTCCGCCTCGCGCGCTGGCTGGTCGCGGCGCTGCGCGGGCACGGTCCCGGCCCGGCGCCCCGGTGACGTCCCGCGCGGCGGCCCGCGGGGGTGTCAGGAATGGCGGGCCTCAAGACCGGCGACGATGAGGTCGAGGGCGACCTCGAAGGTGTCGTCGGCGTCCGTGGCGCCGCCGAACTCGGTGAGCAGCCCGCTGGTCTCGGCGGACAGGAAGCCGAAGACGAACGTGAACAGCGCCTTGCGGGTGTGGACCAGCTCCTCGGCGGGGACCCCGGCCGCGACGAGGACCCGGTTGAACACCACCCACATGCCGCCTTCCTGATCGATCACGTCGGGGTGGTGGTTGACATAGGACCAGAGCGACGGGTGCGACTGCGAGATGGAGCGGTAGGCGTGGGCCAGCGCGCGTAGCTGCTCCTGCCACGGGGTGCCGTCGTCGGGGGGCAGCCGCAGCCGGGAGGCGACGGCCGCGCAGGTCCCGCGCACCAGCGCCGTCTTGTTCTCCACGTGGTGGTAGAGCGACATCGGGTTGACCCCGAGCTCGGCCGCCAGCTTGCGCATGGACAGCCCGTCCACTCCGGCGGCGTCGACCAGGCGCAGCGTGGTCGCGTAGATCTCCTCAGGTGTCAGGGGCCGTCCCCTGCGCGCACTCACTGCCATACACCGTATGGTAGCGTCAAACATACAGTGTATGGCTGGCGGTGTCGGGAGATCGTCGGCCAAGGGAGGAGTTCTCCATGTCGGCAGTCCGGTCCATCCCCGCCCCGCAGGGGCTGCCCTTCGTCGGCAACACGCTCCAGATACCGGCGCACGCGCCCAACGCGTTCCTCGAAAAACTCGCCGCGGAGCACGACGAAGGCATCTACCAGCTCGATCTGCTGGGCCGTAAGGTCCTGTTCGTCTCCGACCCGGACCTGGTCGCGGAGCTCTGCGACGAGACGCGCTTCTACAAGGGCATCGACCCGCCGCTGTCCATCGTCCGTGACTTCAGCGGCGACGGGCTGTTCACCGCCCGCCGCGACGAGCCGGTCTGGGGGCACGCGCACCGCATCCTGATGCCGGCCTTCAGCCAGCGGTCCATGAAGGCGTACTTCCCGCAGATGCTGGAGGTGGCGGAGGCCCTCGCGGCCAAGTGGGCGGTCTCGGACGAGGTCAACGTGCCCGACGACATGACCAGGCTCACACTCGACACGATCTCCCTCACCGGGTTCGACTACCGGTTCGACTCCTTCGACTCACCCGAGCTGCACCCGTTCCTGCAGTCGATGGGCCGCGCGCTGACCGAGGCGATGTTCCGCAACCGGCAGCTCCCCCTGGTCACCAAGCTCAAGAAGCGGCAGGAGGAGGCCTACCGGGCCGACATCCTGACCATGCAGGACCTGGTGGACGACGTCATCAGGCAGCGCCGGGCCGCGGGCCGGAGCGACACCAAGGACCTGCTCGGCCTGATGCTGGAGGCGTCCGACCCGCAGAGCGGCGAGCGGCTGTCGGACGAGAACATCCGCAACCAGGTCCTGACCTTCCTCATCGCCGGGCACGAGACCACCAGCGGGCTGCTCTCCTTCGCCCTGTACAACCTGCTGCGCAACCCGCACGTGCTCGCCCGGGCCTACGCCGAGGTGGACCGGGTGCTGCCGGGGGACACCGTCCCCACCTACGAAACGATCATGAAGCTGGACGTGATCCCGCGGATCCTGGAGGAGACGCTGCGGATCTGGTCGCCCATCCCGGCGTTCTCGGTCAAGGCGTTCGCCGACACCACCGTCGGCGGCTATCCGGTGCGCGAGGGACAGACGGCCGTCGTCCTGCTGCCGCCGCTGCACCGGCACCCGAAGGCGTGGGACCGGCCGGAGGAGTTCGACATCGACCGCTGGCTCCCCGAGAACAGGGCCGATCACCACCCCGCCGCCTACAAGCCGTTCGGCAACGGCGAGCGGGCCTGCATCGGGCGCCAGTTCGCGCTGACCGAGGCGCGGCTGGCCCTGGCCGTCGTCCTGCAGCGGTTCGCGATCTCCGATCCGGAGGCCTACCGGATGCAGATC
Organism: Streptosporangium sp. NPDC003464; assembly: GCF_053588315.1. Taxonomy (NCBI): domain Bacteria; kingdom Bacillati; phylum Actinomycetota; class Actinomycetes; order Streptosporangiales; family Streptosporangiaceae; genus Streptosporangium; species Streptosporangium sp. NPDC003464. The sequence goes on from NZ_JBSFPS010000060.1 coordinate 17,172, forward strand.
AAGCAGACGCTCACCCTCAAGCCGGACGGCTTCACGCTCCGGGTCAGGGAGCGCAAGCCGTACGAGAGGGGCGCGGCCGAGACGGTCGAGACGGTCGAGGAACAGCCGGTGGAGGTGGCCGTCGCCGGGGTCGGCCTCACCGTCGCCTACGGCTCCAACCTGGGTACCTCCGCCGACGTCGCCGAGCGGCTGGCCGAGCGCGCCGGGCGCTCCGGGTTCGCGACCACGCTGACGACCCTGGACGAGCTCGACCCGCCCGAGGACGGGCTGCTCGTGGTGGTCACCTCCACCTACAACGGCAAGGCCCCCGACAACGCCCAGCGCTTCGACGCCCTCGACGACCTGCCCGCCATGGACGGGGTACGGCTCGCGCTGCTCGGCTGCGGCAACACCCAGTGGCCCACCTACCAGGACTTTCCCCGCCGGGCCTTCGAAAAGCTCGTCCGGGCCGGCGCCGTGCCGCTCATCGACCGCGGCGAGGCCGACGCGGACGGCGACTTCGACGGCGACGTCTCGGCGTGGACCGCGGCCCTCTGGGCGGCGCTGGCGGCGGAGTACGGCACGGCCGCCGCCGAGAGCGGGTCCCGCTACGAGATGGAGGTCCTCACCGAGGCCGACGTCCGCCCCGCGGTCGTGTCCCCGCAGGCGTTCCCGCTGACCGTGCTCTCCAACGACGAGCTGACCGGTGACCCGGCCGGGCTGTGGGACTTCTCGCTGGAGGCGCCGCGTCCCGGGGTCCGCTCGATCGTGGCCGAGCTGCCCGCGGGGACGACGTACACGGCGGGCGACCATCTGGCGGTCTTCGCCAAGAACGACCCCGAGCTGGTCGAGTGGGCGCTGCGCTGCCTGCGCCTCCCCCGCGAGCAGGTCGTACGGCTGCGCGCCCGCGGGACGACCCACCTGCCCGTGGACACCCCGGTGACGGCCGGGCTGCTGCTGACTGAGTTCGCCGAGCTCCAGGAGGTGGCCACGCGCTCCGACCTGGCGGTGCTGGCCGGCCAGACGGAGTGCCCGTGGACCCGGGGCCGGCTCGCGGAGCTGGAGACCGCCTACGCCGACGAGATCCTCGCCAAGCGCGTCTCGGTGCTCACGCTCCTGGAGCGGTTCCCGGCGATCACGCTGCCCCTGCCGATCTTCCTGGAGATGACGGGGCCGATCCGGCCGCGCTACTACTCGATCTCCTCCTCGCCGCTGGCCGGACCCGGCCGGGTCCGGATCACCGTCGGCCTGGTGGAGGGGGCCGCCTGGTCGGGCAGCGGCGAGTACCGGGGCATGTGCTCGGCCTACCTGGCGGCCCTGGAGCCCGGCGACGTCTTCTACGGATATGTGCGGGTCCCGAGCCCGCCGTTCCGCCTCCCCGACGACCCGGCGACGCCGGTGATCCTGATCGGTCCGGGCACCGGGTTCGCCCCGCTGCGCGGTTTCCTGGAGGAGCGGGCCCTGGCCGGGGCGACCGGCCCCGCCGAGGTCTTCTACGGTTGCCGCCACCCCTCGCACGACTGGCTCTACCGCTCGGAGCTCCAGGCCTGGGAGGAGGCCGGGGTCGCCCGCGTGCACCCGGCGTTCTCCGCGGTCGCCGGCCATCCCTTCCGGTTCGTCCAGGAGGCGGTCGCCGCCGAGGCCGACACGCTCTGGGCGCTGCTGGAGCGGGGCGCCCACGTCTACGTCTGCGGTGACGGGCTCCGGATGGCGCCCGCCGTACGGCGGACCCTCGCGACGATCTACCGGGAGCGGACCGGCGGTGACGGCGAGGAGTGGCTGCGCGCCCTGGAGGCCGAGGGCCGTTACCAGCAGGACGTCTTCGCCTGACCCCGCCGGCCTGTCACCGGGCCGGCGACCGCCTGCGGCCGCCGGCCCGGTGCTCACCCGGTCAGGAGATGACGGGGGTGGGTGGGGTGCCGGTGCCGGTCCAGGAGCCGATGAGGCCGAAGGTGGTGGAGCCGCCGGCGGGGACGGTGCCGTTCCAGGGGGCGTTGGTGAAGGTGAAGGCGGGTGGGTTGGCGGTCATGGTGGAGCTCCATGACTGGGTGACGTTCACGCCGGAGGGGTAGGTGAGGGTGGTCCTCCAGGAGGTCACGGCGGTGGTGCAGGTGACGGTGACCTCGCCCTGGAAGCCGCCCTGCCAGGAGTTGGCCGTGCGGTAGGCGGCGGTGCAGCCGCCGCCGGGCTGCCCGGGGGAGGTGGTGAAGGTCGTGGTCCCCGAGGCGGTGGAGAGGTTGCCGGCGGCGTCGCGGGCGACGACGTGGACGGTGTAGGCGGTGGAGGGGTTCAGGCCGGTCAGGGTGAGGGCGGCGGTGGTCGAGGAGCCCAGTTCGGTGCTGCCGGCGTAGACGTCGTAGCCGGTGACGGCACGGTTGTCGGTGGAGGCGGTCCAGGTCAGGGCCGCTCCGGAAGAGGTGACCGCCGAAACCGCGGGCCTGCCCGGCGCTGTCGGCGGCGTGGTGTCGGGGGTGGTGGTGCCGCCGGCGAGGGCGTCGTGGACCGCCGTGTAGGCGGGTTTGCGGTTGTAGCCCTCGTCGTAGATCAGGGCGGCGCCCTGGCCGGAGAAGGTGTCGGGGACCCAGGAGTACTTGTCGGTGAAGCCCCAGATCGTGATGCCGGCGCACTGGCTCACCGCGAGGCAGGCGTTGACGACGCTGGTGTAGTAGGCGGCCTGCTGGGCGTCCTTGGCGGCGTCGCGGGGCATCGTCATCCGGATGTCGACCTCGGTGAACCTGACCTGGACGCCGAGGTCGGCGAAGCGCTGCACGTTCTGCTGGAGCTGGCCCGGCAGGCCGTACTGGATGGCCAGGTGGCTCTGGAAGCCCACGCAGTCGACCGGTACGTTCTGCGCCTGCAGCGACTTCACCAGGTTGTACATCGCCGTGCTCTTGGCGTTGACGCCTTCGACGTTGTAGTCGTTGATGCAGCCTGGCGTCGGGGTCGGCGGCCCGGGCGGCCCGGAAGGCGTCGGCGATGTAGCCCTGGCCGAGCTTCTGGTACCAGAACGAGTTGCGCATGTTGCCGTTGTCGTCGAAGACCTCGTTCACGACGTCCCAGGACCTGACGGTGGGGTTGCTCGCGTAGCGGCCGACGACCTTGGCGATGTGGTTCTGCATCGCCGAGCGCATGGCGTCGGCGCCGAGGTTCTGCACCCAGCTCGGCGTCTGGCTGTGCCAGACCAGTGTGTGCCCGTGCACCTGCTGGCCGTTCTGCGTGGCGAAGTCGACGATCGCGTCCGCTCCGGACCAGTTGAACTGGTTCTGGCTCGGCTCGGTGGCGTCCCACTTCATGGCGTTCTCCGCCGTGATCTGGTTGAACTCGGTGCCCGCGATGTTCCGGTAGGCCGTCTCGTTCGCCAGGGGGGAGGTGGCGAGCGCGGCGCCGATGAACTTGCCGCGCGCCGCGGCGTGCTCCCGCAGGGAGTCGGCGGCGTGGGCCGGGGCGGCCGGGACGAGGGCCGCGATGACCGGCAGGAGGGCGAGCGCCCCGGTGGAGATCGCTCTGCGGAGTCTGGACATGGGATTCCTCTCTGGTGCTGTGGATGTCCGGCGCTGCGGGGACCTGGTCCGTAGAAACTTGCGGTATGTCATCGAAACTTTCAACGACGGGCCGCGAGAAGGGGGTACGGCCCACGGGCCGTACCCCCTCGCGGGGAGCTAGGAGATGACGGGGGTGGGCGAGGTGCCGGTGCCGGTTCAGGAGCCGATGAGGCCGAAGGTGGTGGAGCCGCCGGCGGGGACGGTGCCGTTCCAGGGGGCGTTGGTGAAGGTGAAGGCGGGTGGGTTGGCGGTCATGGTGGAGCCCCGGTCCTGGCCCCTGAGCTACCTCGGTTCGGGGGACGGCCGGCCGGGCGAGGGTCCGTCACGCCCGGCCGGGGATCACGGGGGGTGGCCGAGTGCGGCACCCCGGACGCGAGGGGTCAGCTCGCGGCGCAGGTCACCGGGGCGGGGATGCCGTTGGCGCCGTTCTGGCCCGCGGTGAAGCCGAAGGACGTCGTGGCGTTCGGGGCGAGGGCGCCGTTCCAGGCGACGTTCCTGACCGACACCTCCGCCCCCGTCTGGGCGTGCGTGCCGTTCCAGAGCTGGCTGATCGTCTGGCCGTCGGGGAACCTCCAGGTCACGCTCCAGCCGTTGACGGCCGTGGCGCCCTCGTTCTTGACGGTCACCTCGGCCTGGAAGGCGCCCTGCCAGGAGTTGGTCACCCTGTAGGTGGCGGTGCAGCCGCCCGCCGGGGCCGCGGCCGTGGTGAAGGCGGTGCCCTCGGAGTCCGGCGAGGAGTTGCCCGCCGCGTCCCTGGCCACGACGTGGACGGTGTAGGCCGTCGCGGGGGTGAGCCCGGTGAGGTCGAAGGCGTTCGACGGGGCGGTCCCGACCTTCGCCGCGCCCCGGTAGACGTCGTAGCCGCTCACGCCGACGTTGTCGGTGGAGGCGGTCCAGGTCAGCCTGGCGGTGCTCCCGGTGACCGCGGAGACGGCGGGCTTGCCGGGCCTGGACGGCGCGACCTCGTCCTCCGTCGGCGGCGGCTCGTCGCCGGGCGGGTTGCCCCAGATCTTGGCCGTGCCGGCGTAGAGCGTCATGTTCGAGACGCGGACCGGGGTGGCGCCGGGGGTGGTGGCGACGCCCTTGTACGACCAGTCGTCGGACGGGTCCCACGTGCCGGTGCTCGCGATGCGGAACTGGACCTCGCGCCGGTGCTGCGACTGGCCCGCGGGGGCGATCGAGGTGCCGGAGCAGTCGACGGTGACGTAGTAGGTCTTCCCCGACAGCAGGGTCGGCCCGGTCGGCGCCTTGCACTGGTTGTAGGCGGAGGAGACGGTGACCTGGCCGGCGGTGGTGTCGCCGTCGAGGGTGAAGTAGTAGCGGAAGGAGCCGTCGGTCAGCGGGCGCGCGGGCCAGGCGGACTGGTTCCGGACGATCGCCTTGATCTCGGTGAACGTGGGGCCGGCGGCGTTCACCCCGGCCTCCAGGAAGATCTCGGGGCCGTCGGGGGTCTCGGCGGTGGGGAAGCCGGCCGCGGGGGCTCCGCCGTACTCCCGGTAGAGGCGGGCCAGGGCGCTGGTGAAGCCCGCGTTGTAGTCGGTGGCGACCTCGTTCATCACGTAGTCGTCGCGCCTGTCGGTGTACTTGTCGTCGGGGTCGGGCGGGCCGCCGACGAGCGCGCCGTACAGGGTGTGGCGGGTCTCGGCCGGATTGGTCATCTGGTCGGTCCAGGAGCCGTGCGCGGTGCGGTGGTGCGGGTTCTTCGGCGGGTTGGCGCCGAAACCGATCATGTAGGAGGAGTTGCGCGGGTTGTCGCCGAGCGCGTAGTCGATCTGCCGCTTGGCGAAGTCGTGATATCTCGCCTTACGTACCGTGTCGGTGATCGAGTCCGCGTGGACCAGCGCCGCGAACGAGGTGTTGGCCGCGTAGCGCAGCGACCCCCACCGGTCCAGCACGGCCTGGCCGCCCGGCGAGTACTTCACCCGCTGCCCGTTGACCCCGACCGTCCAGTAGTCGAGCCAGCGGTTGGCGTCGTCGAGATACTTCTGCCTCCCGGTCAGCTTGTGCAGCAGCACGTAGGCGCCGTAGGACTTGTCGTCCCAGGCGATCGTCCACTTGTAGGACCTGGTGGCCGACTGCGGCTCGGTGCCGAGGGTGTCGTAGTAGCTCTCGGCCTTGGCCAGGTAGGAGGCGTCGCCGGTGGCCCGGTTGAGCCAGATCGCCCCCCAGACCAGCTCGTCGTTGTAGCCGCTCCAGGAGTTGTAGTAGCCCTGCGCGTCGGAGATGCAGTCGCTGTACTTCCTGCGCACGGTGTCGGCGAAGGCGTAGAGCTGCCTGGCGTGCGTCACCAGCGTGTCGGCGTAGGCCGGGTCCGTCGGGCGGAAGACGATCGACGAGGCCGCCATCGCCGCGGCCGTCTCCCCGGCCAGGTCCGAGCCGCCGCAGGAGGCGTCGATCCTGTAGGCGGGCCGTTCCATCTGCATCGCCTCGGCCGGCCCCCACCAGGCGTGGTCCCTGCCGCCGTTGCCGACCTGCCCGTAGAGCACGTTCGGCGACGGATGGGCCTTGACGAAGTAGTCGTTGACGTACCTCAGGTTGTTCAGCAGATGGGTGAGCTGTCCGGAGGAGGTGTAGGCGTCGCGGTACTCCACCGCGCCCCAGGCCAGCATCGTCGCGCCGGCCGCCATCGGCAGGCCGAACTTGACGTGGTCGCCGGCGTCGTACCAGCCGCCGGTCAGGTCGAGCCCGGCGTCCTTGCCGTCGTCGAGCCCCGAGTCGCCGCGCCAGCCGACGCGGTTCCAGCTCGGCAGCCTCCCCGACTGCTGGGCCTCGTAGAACCAGATGGACTTCTGCAGTGCCTCGCCGTAGCTGAACGTCGCCGCGGTGGCCTGGGCGGCGGGCACTGGCACGGCCACCAGGGCCAGCAGGGCCAGCGCCGCCAGGGATCTCTTCATGGGGGTGCCTCTCGGAGGGGGCTCGGGACGGGGGTGCCTCTGGGAGGTGGTGCTCAGGGCGGGTGGGAGGTGGTGCTCGGGGCATGGCGGCAGGTCAGAGGTGCCGCCACGCCCCGAGGTCTCAGGGCGGAGCCGGCCGGCCCGCTGGTCGGTCAGCCGGCCGGCCGCTCAGCCGGTCAGGGGAAGAGCCGGCCGTACTCCGCCAGGGCGACGGCCACGTCGACCTGGGCCCAGAACCGGTGGTAGTTGAAGGACGGCGCGGGGCCGGTGCCCTTCAGGAACGCGTCCACCTTCGGCCAGTCCGGGTCGTTCTTGTAGAAGGACCGGATGGACAGGAAGGTCGAGCCGCTGTCGATCACGTCGCCGTTGGGCATCTTGCCGGTCCAGCCGGCCGGGACGTAGATCGGGTCGTCGAGGCGGTTGTAGTCGGCCTTGGTCTCGGCCACCGAGACGCCCTTGGCGTCCTGGTTGTTCTTCCACATGCCGTCGAGCAGGCCCTTGGCGACGCTCTTGGCCTTGGCGTCACCGGACTTGGCCGCGTAGTACATCAGCACCTTGGCGTAGGAGCCGGCCACGCCCACGTCGGAGGTGTAGTCCCGGATGCTGACGTGCAGCCCGGCGTTCGCCCCCGGACCGGCGGCGTTCCAGGTGTCGGGCTGGCCGGTCCACACCAGGGTCGAGGGGATCTGGAAGGTGCCGTCGGCGTTGACCGTGGTGTTGTCGGTGGCCCACTTGACCCACTTGTCCAGCAGGGCCTTGGCGTCGGCGTTGCCGGTCGCGTAGTAGAGCTCCGCGACCCGCTCCATCGACCAGGCCTGGAAGCCGAACCACTGGTTGGACGGCGGGTCGTGGTAGACCGGCTGCCAGTCGTAGGCCATGCCGTAGAAGGTCGGCAGCGTGGACGGCGGGGCCGCGTAGTGGCCCTGCCAGCTGTTGGTGGCGCCGCCGGCGATCGCGCCCTCGGTCGACTGCAGCCAGCGGTAGAACTCCAGCTGCCGCTTCAGGCTGGTGGTCCAGTCCTGTACGGCGGTCGCCCCCTTGGGCTTGAGCGCGTCCACGCTCGACAGCGCCCAGGCGGCCATCGGGTTCTGGTAGCCGGAGTGGTTGTGGCTGGAGCCGATCCGCCAGGCCCAGCCGGCGGAGGCGTCGAGCGCGCCGCCCCAGGCGTAGTACCAGCTCAGCAGGTAGGCCGAGCTGTCCTTGCCGGTGCCGGCCGGGCACGAGGTGCTCGTGCAGCCCTGCTTCTTGAAATACTTGTCGTACATCGCGTAGCGCAGGTAGTCGCCCATCTTCGCGGCCTTGCCGACCGAGGCGGCGACCTGCGACTCCTTGCCCTGCTCCTTGGCCCAGGTGTGCGCCCAGTAGGCCACCTGGACGGCGCGGGCGTCGGCGTCGGGGGCGTTGGTGTACTTCCACTGCTTGGCGTAGCTGCTGTCGCCGGTGAACAGGTCCAGGTAGCCGTTCTTGCCGCCGTGCTTGAAGGTGTCGCAGGAGGGCTGGGGGACGGTCTCGAAGACCGACTCCTCCGGGCCGCGCTGGTAGGTGTTGATGTAGGCGGGCTTGGCGGTCCCGTCGCCGCAGCGGCCGAAGCCGTAGGTGTTGTCCACATCCAGCAGCCAGTGCATGCCGTACACGTCGCTGGTGCCGTAGGCGCTCTTCAGCTCGCCCGCGATCGGGTCGCTGCCGACGCTCACGCCGCCGTCCAGCTTGGACGGGTACTGCCTGATGTCGTCCCACTCGCCGGCGTAGGTGGCGGGCTTGGAAGCGTTGTAGAAGGAGTTGGTCGGCTGGTCCGCGGTGGCCGGGATGATGTACTTCTCCATCGAGGCCCAGGCGTCGTTGAACCTGCTCCAGTCGCCGGTCACCTTGCCGTAGGCCGCCTCCAGCCACAGGTAGTAGCTGTAGGCCTCGGAGGTGGTCTCGTGCCCGTGGTCCGGCGCCTCGACCATGAAGGTCTCCACCGAGTGGTAGGGCACCCCCTGCGGGGAGAAGTAGCCGTTGGCCGGGTCCTTGAGCTTGTTGTACAGCGTGGTGAACCGCTTGACGTACTCGTTGCCGCCGCCCGTGCCGTCGTTGTCCACCTCGGTCGCGGTCGCCTTGGCCGAGGTGTGGCCGGTGGCGGTGGCGGTGAACTCCGCGCTGCCCGAGGTCTGGTCGGCGTCCTCGGCGGCGGCGATCCTGACCGTCTGGGCGGTGTTCCAGTTGGCGGGGGTGAAGGTCAGCGACCCGCCGGAGCCGACGGTCAGGTCGGTGTCGCCACCCGTCCTGGCGGTCGTCACGGTGACGTTCACGGCCGGGGCCTTGGAGAGCTTGACCGACAGGTCCGCGTTCCCGCCCTCGGGGACGGCGAGCGTGGCGGGGGTGAGGAGCACCGCGGGGGTGGTGTCCGCCTGGACGCTGATCCCGACCGGGGCGGAGGTCGTGGCCGCGCCCTTGTCGTCGGTCGCCCGCGCGGTGAGCGAGTAGTCGCCGGCGGGCACGGCCGCCCAGCTGTAGGCGTACGGGGCGCTGGTGTCGGTGCCCAGCAGCGTGGCGCCGTTGAAGAACTCGACTTTGGTGACCGTGCCGTCGCCGTCGGCGGCGTCGGCGGTGATGTCCACCGTGGCGGGCGCGGTGAAGGTGGCCCCCGCGACCGGCTTGGTGATCCTCGCGGTCGGCGGCTGGTTGACCGGGCCGGTGCCGCCGCAGGTGGTGCCGTTGATCGTGAAGGCGGTCGGCTTGGGGTTGCTCCCCGACCAGCTCCCGTTGAACCCGATGTTGGCCGAGGCGCCGGTGGCCAGGTTGCCGTTCCAGTCCAGGTTCTTGGCGGTGACGGCCTGGCCGCTCTGCGACCAGGTGGCGCTCCAGCCCTGGGTGACCTTCTGCGAGGCGTCGGGGAAGGTGAAACCGAGTGTCCAGCCGTTCAGCGGGTCGCCCAGGTTCTTGATCGCCACGCTGGCGGTGAAGCCGCCCTGCCAGTCGTTGGTCGTGTAGGTGACCTCGCAGGAGACGGCCGCGAGGGCGGGCGTGGCCGCCAGCGCGGTGGTCGTCCCGGCCGCCAGGCTGAGCAGCGCCAGCGCGGCGACCCGTCTCCGGAAGCGTGGGAGCGCTCCCGTTCTGGTGCGGAATCGAGGCATCGAAAAGGTCCTCCAGGGGTGGGGTCGGCACGGAGTCGCTGGTAGGGGCTTCGCGCCGGATCGAGCAAGGGAGAGAAAGAGTGGGAGCGCTCCCAAGCAGGATTCTGAGGACGGGCCACGGGATGTCAATGGCGTGCGCTCGGGGTTACGGCCGGGTTTCACCCGGCACGCCGCCAGGCTGCTGCGATCCGCCGGGACTGGTTCCGGTTCCGTGAAACTTTCAGGCCCCCGCGCCCCCGTGGCCGACGCCGCCCGTCTCGTGCGCCGCCGTCTCGTGTGCCGCCGCCCCGCGCGCCGCCGTCCCGCGCGCCGGCGGCCGGGCGGTCGAGGCGCGGACCACCAGCCGCGGCGTGAACACATGGTCCACGTGCGGTGCATGGTAGCCCTGCAGGCGCTGCCACATCGCCGTGGCCACGGCGGAGGCCATCTGCTCGATCGGCTGCTGCACGGTCGTCAGCGGCGGGTCGCCGTGCGCGGCCAGATAGGAGTCGTCATATCCGACGACCGACACGTCGTCGGGCACGCGGAGCCCCGCCTCGCGCACTCCCGCGACCGCGCCCAGCGCCATCAGGTCGCTTCCCGCGATCACCGCCGTGGCTCCCGCGGCCAGCAGCCGGCGGGCCGCCGCGTGCCCGCCGGTGAGCGAGTAGTCCGATTCGACGTGGAGGGCGTCGACCACCGAGCCGAACGACCTGCGCATCTCGCGGCGGTAGCCCATCAGCCGGTTCTGCGAGGGCCGGAGGTAACCCTGCCCGCCGGCCAGCCCGATCCGCACGTGCCCCAGCTCTCTCAGGTGCGCCACCGCCATCGCCGCCCCCGCGGCCTCGTCCGTCGTGACGGTCGAGACCGGCAGGTCGGGCACGTGCCCGCCGACCAGCACCATGGGGATGCGCCGCTGGTAGAGCTGCCAGTAGAAGCCGTGGTCGGCTGCGGGGTTGGCGTGCCGTCCCGAGATGAGCACCAGCCCCTGGATGCCCCGCCGTACCAGGGTGGAGATGTAGTCCAGCTCGGTCGGTCCCTTGGCGGTCGAGCTGCCTATCAGCGCGGTGACGCCGTGGCCGCCCAGCTTGGCCTCGATCGCGCCGGCCAGCACGGGGAAGATCGGGTTGTCCAGCTCGGGGACGATGATCCCGACGAACGGTTCGGTGACGGGCGCCGGTGCGACCAGGGCGTGCTCTCGCATACCCTCCAGAACCTTGGCCCGCAGCTCCTCGGACACGCCAGGTCTGTCGTTGAGCACCCGGCTGACCGTCGCGGCGCTCACTCCCACCAGGGAGGCGATCGTGCGGACTGAAGGTCGAGGCATGGGGAGACCCTTCGGGAAACCATTGAAACATGTTGCGAGATGTTGCGACGCCGTTTCGGCGGATCCTAGGCTCGCGGACACATCGAACCACGTGAACAGCATGTTTCGGAGCAATAACAGCATGGGCTATCGAGAAACACTCTGCAACACCTGGGCGCACCACGACGGCTCGCCGCTGTACGTCGCCGACCCCGCGCCGAGCCTCGGCGACCGGGTCGAGCTGTCCGTGCGCGTCGCCCACGCCCTGGGCGTCCGCCGGGTGTACGTCCGCACCGCCCCCGACGGCGAGCCGCGTTTCACCGAGGCGTCGATCGACAGGGTGAGCGACTCCGAGACGTGGTGGCGCTGCGGCGTCGAGATGGTCAACCCCGAGTGCGGCTACCGCTTCCTGCTGCACACCGCGGAGGGGCCGCTCTGGCTGACCGCGGCCGGGCTCTCGGCGCTGGACGTGCCGGACACCACCGACTTCATGCTGACCACCCACCCCGCGCCGCCCGCGTGGGCCGCCGGTTCGGTGATCTACCAGATCTTCCCCGACCGGTTCGCCCGCTCCGGGCGGGTCTCCGGTCCCGTGCCCGGCTGGGTACGGCAGGCCGAGTGGGACGACCCGATCCCGTGGGGCAGCCCGCACGCGTTGCAGCAGCTGTACGGCGGCGACCTGTGGGGCGTGGCCGAGCGCCTGGACCACATCGCCGAGCTGGGCGCGGACCTCCTCTACCTGACGCCGTTCTTCCCCGCCCGGTCCAACCACCGCTACGACGCGACCACATTCGAGCGGGTGGACCCGCTGCTCGGTGGGGACGAGGCGCTGCGCGCGCTGACCGGCGCCGCGCACGCGCGGGGCATGCGTGTGATCGGCGACATCACGCTCAACCACTCCGGCGACGGGCACGAGTGGTTCGCCGCGGAGAGCGCGGTGCGTGACGACTTCTACTACGTCGACGGCGACGACTACGCGACGTTCGCCGGGGTGAGGACGCTGCCCAAGTTCGACCACCGCTCGGCGGAGCTGCGCCGCCGGCTCTACGAGGGCCCGCGTTCGGTGATCGCCCGTTACCTGGAGGAGTTCGGTCTCGACGGCTGGCGGGTCGACGTCGCCCAGTCGGCGGGACGGCACGGCGGGATCGAGCTGAACGACCGGGTGGCCACGCTCACCCGGGAGACGATGTCGGGTCACGACGCGCTGCTGCTCGCCGAGCACCAGTTCGACGCCTCGCTGACGCTGCGCGGCACCGGCTGGCACGGCACCATGTCCTACGCCGGTTTCGCCCGTCCGGTCTGGTCGTGGCTGGCACGGGAACGGTCCACCGAGTTCTGGGGCGTGCCCGGCCCGATCCCGCACTACGGCGGAGCGGACCTGGCCGAGGTGATGCGCCGCTACTCGGCGCTGATCCCGTGGCGGGCCTACACGCACAACCTCACACTGCTCGACTCGCACGACACGGCCAGGTTCCGCTCGGTCGCCGGGCGCGAGCACCAGCACCTCGGCGCCGCCCTGCTGTTCACGCTGCCGGGCCTGCCGATGGTCTTCGCCGGGGACGAGGTCGGCGTCGAGGGTGTGCACCTGGAGGACGGACGCCGTCCCTTCCCCTGGGACAGGACCCGCTGGGACCGGGGCACCTACCAGGTCTACCGCGATCTGGTACGGCTGCGCCGCTCGCACGAGGCGCTGCGTACCGGTGGCCTGCGCTGGCTGCACGTGGCCGACGACACCGTCGTCTACGAGCGCGCGACCCCGGACCAGACCCTGCTCGTCCAGGTCAGCCGGGCCTCCCACCCGCCCGTCGCCGCCCCCGCCGCCGGGGTCAGCCTCACCGGCGGGTCCTCGCTGCGGCCCGGCCTGCCCATGCCCGCCGACGGGCCCGCCTTCCACGTCTGGGAGCTCGAAGCATGATCGACATCCTGCGCGGAGTCCGTTCCGCCGCGCTCGGCAACGCCCGCGACGTCTTCGTCTACACGCCGCCGGGCTATGACCCCGCCGCCGGGCCGTACCCCGTGGTCTACCTGCACGACGGCCAGCACGTGTTCGCCGGGGCCGGTCTCGATCCGAGCTGGCGGCTCGACGAGACGCTGGACGAGCTGATCGGCGGCCGGGCGCTGCCGCCGCTGGTCGCGGTCGGGGTCTCCAACGCCGGTGACGAGCGGGGCGCGGAGTACTCCCACATCGCGCCCTACCCGCGCGATCCCCGTGGCCTGTTCAGGGGTGAGCTGTACGAGCGATTCCTCATCGAGGAGCTGATGCCGCTCATCCGGTCCCGGTACGCGGTGACCGGCTCCGCCGAGGGCACCGCCGTCATGGGCTCGTCGATGGGCGGGCTGGTCAGCTACCACCTGGCCTTCCGGCGTCCCGACGTGTTCGGGCTGGCGGCGATCCTCTCGCCGTTCCTGGTGTTCGTCGATCCCGAGACGCTGGCGGAGACGCCCGTCTACCGGCGCTTCACCGAGCGCGGGCCCGGCCGGGTGTGGATCGACATCGGCGGGATGGAGGGGCTGATCACGGTGCACCACGCCCGTGAGCTCGCCGACCGGCTCGTCGAGCTGGGTTACGCGCCCGACGCGGAGCTGCGCTACCGGCACGAGCCCGGCGCGCCGCACCACGAGAGCGCGTGGCGGACGCGGGCGGCCAGCGCGCTGCTGCACCTGTTCGGGGCCGAGGGGCCGCCGGTCGAGCTCACCGCCGCCTCCGAGACGCTGACGGCCGGCGTGGGCGAGGTGATCGACGTCGCCCCCGTCGCCGTGCGCGCGGACGGTTGCGCCTACTCGGCACTCAGCGCCGAGATGACCTGGCAGCCCGCGGACCGGCTCGGACCCGCGGGCACCGCGCTGCTCGCGGCCACCGGTCCCGGCACCGCCGACGTCACGGCCACCGTGGGCGCGCTCACGGCCCGCCAGACGATCACTGTCGTGGACGGCGGGCCGACCGCGACGCTCGACGTCACCGTCCTCACCCCGCCCGGCACTCCCGACGGGGACACCGTCTACTTCTCCGGCCTCGTCACCACACGCGTCGCCCCCGGCGTCCACCACGGCCGGTGGCGGCTGCCCCGCGGGCTCGGGCTCAACGGCACCGTCGGCAGGGGCTGGCGCTGCGACGGGCTGGACGGGGCCGGCCTCCCGATCCGGGAGCCGCTCAGGCACGACGCCGACCGCCGCCTGACCGTCAAGGTCGAGGGATGGAGCGATCCGGAGCGGGACGACCCGCACAGGGGCTCGTCCCTCACCGGCGGGTCCGAGCAGGACGATCCGCGCCGGAGCCCGGCCCCCGCGGACGCGTCCGAGAGGCACGGCCCGCGCCGGAACCCGGCCCCCGCGGACGGACCCGACGCGTCCGGTCCGGACCCCGAAACCGACACCCCCCGCTCCGGATCATGAGGAGGACTCCGATGCGCATCACAGCTCCGACCCTGATGGGGCTCGCGCTCCTGACCGCCGGGTGCGCCGCCGATGTCCAGACCGGCCGGTCGGATCAGGCGTCCGGGCCCGCGCGGGCCACCGCGACGCTCACCGTCTGGGCCGACGACAGCCGGGCCAAGCCGCTCCAGGACCTCGCCGCGGCGTTCGAGCGGGACCGCGGCGTCAAGGTCAAGATCGTGCAGAAGGGCATGGGCGGCCTCCGCGACGACTTCGTCTCCCAGGCGCCGACGGGCCAGGGGCCCGACATGATCGTCGGGCCGCACGACTGGCTCGGCAAGCTCGTCCAGAACGGCGTCGTCGCGCCGATCGACCTCGGCGCCACGGCCTCGCGGTTCCCGAAGATCGCGCTCGACGCCATGCGCTACGAAGGCCAGACGTACGGCCTGCCGTACAGCATCGAGAGCGTCGCGCTCCTGCGCAACATGAAGCTCGCCCCCGAGCGGCCCAAGACGTTCGACGAGCTGGTGGCGGCGGGCGGCGAACTGGTGCGCGAGGGGAAGGCGACGTTCCCCGTCGGGCTGCCCGTCGATCCCAAGGCGGGCTCGCCCTACCATCTCTACCCGTTGCAGACCTCCTTCGGCTCCTCCGTGTTCGACGGCGGCGAGCTGGCGATCGACAACCCCGGGGGCCTGAAGTTCGCCGCCTATCTCAGGCGGCTCGCCGAGGCCAAGGTCATCTCCACCTCGCTGAGCGGTGAGATCGCGACCAACGCCTTCCGTGAGGGCCGGACGCCCTACCTGATCACCGGGCCGTGGGACGCGCCCGCGCTCGCCAAGGCCGGGGTGCCGTTCGCGGTCGAGCCGGTCCCGCCGGCGGGACCGGAGCCGGCCAGGCCCTTCGTCGGTGTCCAGGGGTTCTACGTCAGCGCGAAGTCGGCCAATCCGATCCTGGCCAACGACTTCCTGCTCAACTACCTGGCCACCCCCGAGGCGCAGCGCGCGCTGTACGCGGCGGGCGGCCGGCCCCCGGCGATGACGTCGGTGCGCGAGGAGCTCCGCGGCGACCTGGTGATGACCGGCTTCGCCGACGCGACGCTGGCCGGTGAACCCGCGCCGAACGTGCCGGCCATGGACGCGGTCTGGGGCGACTGGGGGCTGTCGCAGCTCGCCGTCATCACCGGCGACGGCGACCCGGCCAAGCTGACCGAGGGCGCCGCCGACCGCATCCGCGCGAAGATCGCGAACTGACGATGGCGGCACGTACTCTCAGCGGCGCGGTGGTGGCCAAGCTGGCCGTCCTCGGCGTGGTCGACGCGCTCGCGGTCTACGGGCTGGTGGCGCTGGGCGGCCGGCGGTCGTGGTGGCTGTTCGCCGCGATGCTCGCGGGCACGGCCGCGGTCAATGTGATCTACCTGGGCAGCCGGCGGGTCCCGGCGAAGTATCTCGCGCCAGGGGTGATCCTGCTGCTCGTCTACCAGGTCTACGTCGTCCTCTACACCGGCTACGCCGCGTTCACGAACTACGGCGACGGGCACAACGGCACCAAGCAGGACGCCGTCGCGGCGATCCTGGCCGCGAGCGAGACCCGGGTCCCCGGTGCCGCCGCCCGGCCGATCAGGGTGGTCGAGCGCGACGGGGAGCTCGGCTTCCTGGTGGACGGGCCGGGCGGCGCCCGGGTCGGCTCCGCCGTACGGCCGCTGGAACCCGTCGCGGCCCCGGGCGGCGGCGTCGCGGGGGCCGGCGGGTGGCGGACGCTGCCCTACGGCGAGATCGTCGCGAGGCAGGCCGAGATCACCGCGCTGCGCGTGCCCGTCCCCGGTGAGGGAAACCTGCGCACGTCCGACGCGGTGACCGCCGCGCTGTACCGCTCGACGCTCCGCTACGACGGACGCGCCGACACCGTCACCGACCCACGCACCGGCGTGACCTACCGCGACGACGGCCACGGCCGGTTCGCGGCGCCGGGCGGCGCGGTGCTCAGCCCGGGATGGAAGGTGTTCGTGGGGTTCGAGAACTTCCTCACCGTCCTGACGGATCCGAGCATCAGGGCGCCGTTCCTCGGCGTCCTCGTCTGGACCTTCGCCTTCGCCGGGCTCTCCGTCGGCCTGACCTTCGCCATCGGGCTCGGCCTGGCCCTGGTGCTGGGCCGGCCGGAGCTGCGGGGGCTGCGGGCCTACCGCTCGCTGCTGGTGCTGCCCTACGCCTTCCCCGCCTTCATGGCCGCCATCCTCTGGCAGGGCCTGCTCAACCCCGACCACGGCTTCGTCAACGCGGTGCTGCTCGGCGGCGGCCACCTGCCCTGGCTCACCGACCCCTGGCTGGCCAAGCTCAGCGTGCTGGCCGTCAACGTCTGGATCGGCTTCCCGTACATGTTCCTCATCTGCACCGGCGCGCTGCAGGCCATCCCGCCCGCGCTCACCGAGGCCGCGCAGATCGACGGCGCGAGCCCGTGGCGGGTACTGCGCGAGATCAAGCTGCCGATGCTGCTGGCCTCGACCACGCCGGTGCTGGTCGCGACCTTCGCGTTCAACTTCAACAACTTCAACGTGATCTACATGCTCACCGGCGGCGGGCCCAGGGACGCCCGGTCGCCCGTCGACGTCGGCTCGACCGACCTGCTCATCTCGCTGGTCTACAAGCTGGCCTTCGGCGGCAGCGCCCGGAACTACGGGCTGGCGTGCGCGGTCTCCATCCTCATCTTCGCCGTCATCGCGGCGATCTCGCTCGCCGGGTTCCGCCGGGCGCGCAGGCTGGAGGCGAGCTGAGATGGGCCGCTGGTTCCTCAGGTACGGCTGGCGTCACCTCGTCGGAGCCGCCGCCGTCGTCGTGGCGCTGTTCCCGTTGGTGTTCGTGGCCGCCGCCTCGGTCAACCCGAGCGGCACACTGACCGGGTCCAACGACCTGTTCGCCGACCCGACGGCGGAGCACTACCGGACCCTCTTCACCGATCCGCTGCATCCGTTCGGAAGCTGGTTCGCCAATTCGATGGCCGTCGGCGTGACCACGGCGGCGGGGTCGGTCTTCCTCGGCGCCTGCGCGGCCTACGCCTTCTCCCGTTTCCGGTTCAGGGGCCGCCGGGCCGGACTGCTCGGACTCGTGTTCGTCCAGCTCTTCCCGCAGCTCCTCGCCTATGTGGCGATCTTCCTGCTGCTGTCGGAGCTCAAGGAGGTCTTCCCGGCGATCGGCCTGGGCAGCAGGCTCGGCCTGGTCATGGTCTATCTGGGGGGCGCGCTCGGCGTGAACACCTACCTGATGAAGGGCTTCTTCGACACGGTTCCGAAGGAACTGGACGAGTCCGCGCAGATCGACGGGGCCTCGCACGCCCAGGTCTTCTTCCGCGTGCTGCTGCCGCTGGTCGCGCCGATCCTCGTCGTCGTCGCGCTGTTCTCGTTCGTGGCGACGCTCAACGACTTCGTCATCGCCGGACTGGTGCTGACCGACCCCGACCAGCAGACGCTCGCGGTCGGCCTGTACCAGCTCGTCTCCTACAAGCTCGGCCAGAACTGGGGGGTGTTCGCCGCCGGCGCGCTGATCGGCGCGCTGCCGGTGCTCGTGCTCTTCCAGTTCCTGCAGCGTTTCATCGTCAGCGGCCTGACCAGCGGGGCGGTCAAGAGCTGACCACCGGGAGCCGCCGGACCGCGGTCTGATTCCGGATACGCGGATCAGACCGCGGGGATGTCGTGATCCACCCCGAACGTGATCCACCCCGAACGTGATCCACCCCGAACGTGATCCGCACCGAACGTGGTCCACCCCGAACGTGATCCGCACCGAACGCGGTCCACCCCGAACGCGGTCCCGTCCGGCGGTTCACCCGGCCAGTGCGACCGCCACGAGCTGGAGCTGCGACTCCAGGGCCTGGCGGAACTCGTCGGACAGGGAGCCCTCCCGGTGCCGGTCGGCGATCTTCCCCCGGACCGTGGTGAGATCTCGGGAGCAGCAGACGCTGTCGGCCAGCACCTGTCGCAGGTCCAGCGCCACGTCGGGGCGGATCCCGCCCTTGTCCTCGCCCTCGGCCAGCAGCGCGTTGAAGCGCCGCACGCTCTGGCCGAGGCTCGGCACCGACGATCGGATCACCTTCACCCACGGGGGCGTCCGCGGGGCGTGCTCCGTCTCGGCCGTCCGGGGGACGGGCAGGTCGCGGCCCCGGCCGGAGGTCGCGGCCGGGTCGGGGCGCGCGGTGGGGGCGAGGGTCGTGGTGGGCGCGGGGGTGGCCTGGGTGGGGCCCAGGGTCGTGGTGGGCGCGGTGGCCGGCGCGGTGCCCAGCGCCGTGCCGGGGCCCAGGACGGTGGTGAGCTGGCTCCACACCAGAGCCCCGGCGACCAGCACCGCGCCCGCCGCCATCACCGTCCAGCGCATGACCAGGGTGCCCGCGCCCCGGCGGCCCCCGGCGAGCGCCTTGGTGAGGGCGGCGGCCGTCTCCTGGGCCTTCGGCCGGTTCTCCGGCTCCGGGGAGAGGCAGCTCGCGCAGAGCGCGGCGACCTCGGCGGGCAGCCCCGGGGCGCAGGCGGCGGGCGGCGGCCCCACCCGCCGGACGTTCTCGATCTCCTCCCAGGTCCGCTCCGGGTACGGCGTGCTGCCGGTGAGCATCTCGAACAGCAGCACGCCGAGCGCGTAGACGTCGCTCGCCGGGTCGGCGGTCCTGCCGGTCAGCCGCTCGGGGGCGACATAGGGGGGCGTGCCGTAGTCGGAGGCGCCGTCCTCGCCGTCCTCGCCGATGAACGCCGCGATGCCGAAGTCGAGCAGCTTGGCGCCGGACGCGGTCAGCAGCACGTTCTCGGCGGTGACGTCCCGGTGGACGATGCCCCGCTCGTGGGCGGCGGCCAGCACGTTGGCCAGCCGGGCGGCGATCAGTGCCGCCTCCGCCCACGGCAGCGGGCCCTCGATGATCCGGTCGGACAGCGGGCGCCCCTCAAGCAGCCGCATCACCACGTAGGCGGCGAGACGGCCGTGCGGGGTCACCGTCTCCCCGTAGTCGTAGACCTCGATCGCGTCGGGGTGGATGAGCCGCGCGGTGGCGCGGGCCTCGCGGCGGATGAGCTCGCGGCCCCCGCGGTCGGCGCCGATCTCGCCGTCCAGCACCTTGACCGCGACCAGCCGCTGCAGGGACTGGTCGAAGGCCCGCCAGATGACGCTCATGCCGCCCGACGCGATGGGCTCCAGCAGCAGGTACCGGCGGGTGAGCACCTCTCCCGCGCGGAGTCCGCCGGGCTCAGGCGGACTCACGGACCACCAGCTCAGTGGGGAGCATCGGGTTATTCCCGGGGGCGTCGGACGAGGTCATCGAGAGCAGCAGCAGCCGGGTGGCGAGCGCGGCGAACTCCTCCACGGGCTGGCGGACTGTGGTGAGCGGGGGAGAGGTCCGCCGGGCGACGGGGGCGTCGTCGAAGCCGATCACGGCCACGTCCTCGGGCACCCGGCGCCCGGTGCGGCGCAGGGTCTGGATGGCCGCCGCGGCCATCACGTCGGAGGCGGCGAACACGGCGTCGACGTGCGGCATCCGGCGCAGCAGCCACTGCATGCCGTGCACCCCCGAGGAGTGGGTGAAGTCGCCGTAGGCCACCGGCACGCCGGTCATCCCGGCCAGGGCGAGGGTCTGCACGAAGCCGTCGAGCCGGTCCCGTGCCGCGGGCAGGCCGGGCGGCCCGGCGATGACGCCGACGGCCCGCCGGCCGCCGAGGAGGAAGTGCTCGGCCGCCTGCCTGCCGCCGTCGCGGTTGTCCATGTCGACGTGCGGTATGTCGATGCCGTCCGGCGGGCGGCCCGCGCTCCGCACGGGGATGCCGGAGGCGGCCAGGGTCACCGCGAGCGGATGCCGGTCCCGCGCGCCGATCAGCAGGACGCCGTCGACCCCTCCGGCGACGAGCG
Organism: Streptosporangium sp. NPDC003464; assembly: GCF_053588315.1. NCBI lineage: Bacteria > Bacillati > Actinomycetota > Actinomycetes > Streptosporangiales > Streptosporangiaceae > Streptosporangium > Streptosporangium sp. NPDC003464. Next base: position 37,230 of record NZ_JBSFPS010000060.1, read on the forward strand.
GGGGCGTGGCGATGGTGGCGGTGGCGGCGGTGGCCGTCATCACCGCGAGCGGCATGCCGTGGCCGGTGAGCACCTCCTCCGCCGCCGTGATCATCCTCGCGTAGAAAGGCTCGGTGAACAGCCGGTGTGCGGGCTCGCAGACCACGACGGCCACGACCTGGTCGGACCGGCGGCCGGCCCCGCCCCGGGGCGCGCGGTGCCGTACGTAGCCGAGACGCGAGATCGCGTCATGCACCTGCCTGCGGGTCGATGTGCTGACCCTGACTGAACCGGTGAGTACCCGGGAGGCGGTCGCAGGGGAGACCCCTGCTTCTGCCGCGACCTGGGCAAGTGTGGGTAGATCAGACATAACTTCCTCCACACCAAGATGCCGCACAGGTGGGAGCGCTCCCAGTGAACGTAGCATTGTTTCAGAAGTGTCAAAAGATGTTTCCGAAAAATCACCACATGTGAGTCAAGTTCACTCTGACAGCTGTCAGGGAAGCATGATTTTTCCGGCAGGCCCCGCGCTGTGGTCGCCGCAGTGGCGACCGGGCTCCGGCGGGTGCTGCGGCAACGGCTTCACGGACGTTGCCGGCCTGCCCGGACAGGCCGAGGCTTTGGAGGCGTTAGTCCTTGTCCGTATGTGCCGATCGGCCCTATGCCCGCCGGGTGCGTGCACCCACCGTGAGAGGTGAGGGACCGAGCAAACCGCCGGGAGGCCGACCGTGACGGATCATCTCCACGCCCGCCGCGGCGGCGGCAAGGAACACAGCACCGCGATCCTGGACGTCAGCGGATTGCGGTGGGCCTCGGAGCAGAACGTCGTGGTGGCCGTGCTCGGCCGCAGGCCCGGGGTGCTGCAGGTGGAGGTCAACCCGGTGGCCCAGACGGCGACCGTGGTGTTCGACCCGGCCCGCACCTGCCTGGCCGAGTTGCGCACGTGGGTGATCGAGTGCGGCTACCACTGCGCCGGCCAGTCGGTGCCCTCCCACATCTGCGACCCGATGATCGAGCCTGACCCGCCGGTGTCCGGCCCCGCGGGGCTTTTGACGGCCTCCGCGGACACCGCCGTGCTGCCGCAGCGGCCCGTCCGCGGCGACGGTGCGCGCGCGGGGCCCGCAGGGGACGCGGCCGGTTCCGGGACCGCGGCCGGTTCCGGGACCGCCGTCCGTCAAGCGCCCGCCGGTCGCGCGGTACCGGCCGATCACGCCGGTCACGGCGGGACGCGGACCGCGCCTTCCACGCACGAGATGACGGGGCACGGCGGGATGTCGATGGCCGTGATGGTGGCCGACATGCGCGACCGGTTCCTGGTGGCGCTGCTGTTCTCGATCCCGATCGTGGCCTGGTCGCCGATCGGTACCGAGGTGCTCGGCTTGAACCTGCCGGTGCCGTTCGGGCTGCGCCGGGACGTGTGGGCGCTGCTGCTCAGCCTGCCGGTGATCCTCTACTCATGCTGGATCTTCTTCACCGGGGCGGTGCGCGCGCTGCGGGCCCGCACGCTGGACATGATGGTGCTGGTCGCGGTGGCGGTCGGCGCGGGCTGGCTGTACTCGGTGATCGTGACCCTCACCGGCGGCGGCGAGGTCTTCTACGAGGCCGCCACCGTGCTGGCCGCCTTCGTGCTGCTGGGCCACTGGTTCGAGATGCGGGCCCGCGGCGGCGCCAACGACGCCATCCGCACCCTGCTCGACCTGGCCCCGCCCAAGGCGGTCGTCGTCCGCGACGGCCGGCCGGTCGAGGTGCCCACCGCCGAGGTCGTCGCCGGCGACCTGCTGCTGGTCCGCCCCGGAGCGAAGATCCCGGTCGACGGGGTCGTCGAGGACGGCGACAGCGAGGTTGACGAGTCCGTGGTCACCGGCGAGAGCCTGCCGGTGCACAAACAGCCGGCATCCGCCGTCGTCGGCGCGACCATCAACCGCAACGGCACCCTGCGGGTACGGGCCACCAAGGTCGGAGCCGACACCGCCCTGGCCCAGATCGTCAAACTCGTCCAGCAAGCCCAGAACTCCAAAGCCCCCGGGCAGCGGCTGGCCGACCGGGCGGCCTTCTGGCTGGTCCTCGTCGCGCTGATCGGCGGCGCGCTCACCTTCGCCGCCTGGTCCCTGCTCGCCGATGCGCCGTTCGGGGTGGCGATCCTGTTCGCCATCACCGTCGTGGTCATCACCTGCCCGGACGCGCTCGGCCTCGCGACCCCTACTGCGATCATGGTCGGTACCGGGCTCGGCGCCAAGCGGGGCGTACTGTTCAAGAACGCGATCGCGCTGGAGACCTCCGCCCGCCTCCAGGTCGTGGTGATGGACAAGACCGGCACCCTGACCAAGGGCGAACCGGAGGTCACCGACGTCATCACCGAAGGGATCGCCGCCGACGAACTGCTGCGACTGGCGGCCGCGGTCGAGCGGGAGTCCGAACACCCGCTGGCCGAGGCGCCGCCTACCGCGAGTGGCCGCTGTTCGCCTCGCTGCTGGACAACGTGGAGAT
>NZ_JBSFPS010000061.1:0-39641 GCF_053588315.1 Streptosporangium sp. NPDC003464
CGAACGGTGTGCTCGCCGGTAACCAGGTGGTGGCGCCGATCACGGCGCCGATCAACATCTGCGGCAACGCCGTCGCCGTGCTGGGTGACGCCGCGGCGGGCTGCCTGGGAGGCTCCCACGTCGGCGGGCCGGGCGGCGGGCACCACGGCGGGCACCACGGCTACGGCCACTGGGCCCAGCGGGTCGGCGGCCGCGCCGGCGGCGGCCTCGTGCCCGCCCTCCCCGTCATCCCGGCTCTCAGCGGCGCCCAGAGCGCGGGCAAGGCCGTCCCGGGTCTCGGCGGCGCCCAGGGCGCGGGCAAGCCGGGACGGCGTGCGCACGGCGCCGGGCTGCCGCAGCCGCCCCTCGTCGGCGAGGTGCGGGACATGGCCGGCCTGCCGGAGCTGCCGGTCGTTCCCGGCACCCCGATGGCCGCCCAGGACGTGCGGCAGAAGGCCGGTTCGCCGCTGGCCCCCGCGACCGACCTGGTCTCCTCCACCCCGATCGGCGGAGCGCTCCCCGTGGGCGACCTCGGTCTGATGAGCGCCGCTCAGCCCGCGGGGGTGACCGGAATGAACTCCGGCTCGCTGGCCGTCCTGCTGCTCGGTGCCATGGCCGCCGCGTCCGCCGCGCTTTTCGCGACCGCCCGCCGCATCCGTTTCGGCCGGAAGTAAGACAGTAGTAACTCTCCAGCCATGTCCCCTCGGATCAACCGAGGGAGGCGCACAGACGCTTCACCGGTAGCGAGGGAGAGTGGCGGTTCCGGACCGCCCTCTTCCCTTGTACGGCGAGGCAGAGAAGCTTTGCCCGTTCCGGGGGCGCGGCCCGGGACGGGCAAAGCCATGTCCGGGGCCGGCGGCCCTCACCGGGGTGACCGGGGCGTGCGCAGAGTCACATCGTCCTGGTCACACGTATGATCTTGCGACGCAGGCGGACGTCCCGGCGGCCGTCGGGATACAGTCTCAGGCGGTCGAGTTCCCAGTCGCCGTATTCTGCATGTTCGGTGAGAATCTGCCGGGCGGCGTCTCTGGAGGTGCCACGCGGAAGATGGAGAACCAAGTAGGAGTAGTCGAGCACAGCGATTAGTCTCCGAGGGTGGGCTGGGGGACGTCGGCACTCATAGGGCTTTATTGTGCGTCCTTGCGGCTTTCCTTGGGAGTGTGCCCGATCCAGACCGGGTAACCCGAGGGGAAGAAAACGGGGAACCAATGCGAACAGCGAGGTAGGAAGCAGCGTGCCAGCCAAGAACGGCAACGCCGGCGGAACCCGCCTGGTGATCGTCGAGTCGCCTTCCAAGGCGAAGACCATCGCTGGGTACCTCGGCCGCGGCTACGTCGTGGAGTCCAGCATCGGGCATATTCGCGACCTCCCCGAGAAGGCCGACGACATCCCCGAGAAGTACAAGGGTGAGTCGTGGGCCCGCCTGGGCGTCAACGTGGACCACGAGTTCGAGCCGCTCTATGTCGTCAACCACGACAAGAAGGCGCAGGTGAACAAGCTCAAGCAGCTGCTTAAGGACGCCGACGAGCTCTACCTGGCCACTGACGAGGACCGGGAGGGCGAGGCGATCGCCTGGCATCTGCGCGAGGTGCTCAACCCCAAGGTGCCGGTGCACCGCATGGTGTTCCACGAGATCACCCCGCGGGCGATCCAGGACGCGGTGGCCAACCCGCGTGCCCTGAACCTGCGGCTGGTCGACGCCCAGGAGACCCGGCGCATCCTCGACCGCCTCTACGGCTACGAGGTCAGCCCGGTCCTGTGGAAGAAGGTCAAGCCCCGCCTGTCGGCCGGCCGCGTGCAGTCCGTGGCGACCCGGCTGGTCGTGGAGCGCGAGCGTGAGCGCCTGGCGTTCACCAGCGCGAGTTACTGGGACCTGCAGGCGCTGTTCGACACCGGCCGCCCGGAGTCCCCGCGCGAGTTCACCGCCACGCTGACCGGTGTGGACGGCAAGCGCGTCGCCCAGGGGCGTGACTTCGCGAGCAACGGCGCGCTCAAGAGCGCCGACGTGGTCCACCTGGACGAGCAGGCGGCACGGGCCCTGGCAGGGCGGCTGACCGATACGGCCTACAAGGTCAACTCGGTCGAGCGCAAGCCGTACACCCGCAAGCCGTACGCGCCGTTCCGGACGACCACGCTGCAGCAGGAGGCCAGCCGGAAGCTGGGCTTCTCGGCGAAGTCGACCATGCAGATCGCCCAGCGCCTGTACGAGAACGGCTTCATCACCTACATGCGTACCGACAGCATCACGCTGTCGGAGACCGCCATCGCCGCCGCGCGCAGCCAGGCCATCAAGCTGTACGGCTCGGCGTACGTGCCCGACAAGCCGCGTGTCTACGCCAGCAAGGTGAAGAACGCCCAGGAGGCGCACGAGGCGATCCGTCCTTCGGGCGAGGAGTTCCGCACGCCGGGCGAGACCGGGCTGAGCGGCGACATGTTCCGGCTGTACGAGCTGATCTGGCAGCGGACCGTCGCCTCCCAGATGAAGGACGCGGTCGGCGAGTCGGTCAGCGTCAAGGTGGGCGGCACCTCCAGCTCCGGCGAGCGGGTCGAGTTCGGCGCCACCGGCCGGACCATCACCTTCCACGGCTTCCTCAAGGCCTACGTCGAGGGCGCGGACGACCCGTCGACCGACCGCGACGACTCCGAGAAGCGCCTGCCCAACCTGGACGAGGGCGACCGCCTCACCGCGGCCGAGCTCAACGTGCTGGCGCACGCCACCAAGCCGCCCGCGCGCTACACCGAGGCCTCGCTCATCAAGGAGCTGGAGGACCGGGAGATCGGCCGTCCCTCGACCTACGCGTCGATCATCGGAACGATCCTGGACCGCGGTTACGTCTTCAAGAAGGGCACCGCGCTGGTGCCGTCCTTCCTGGCGTTCGCGGTGGTCAACCTGCTGGAGCAGCACTTCGGTCACCTCGTCGACTACGACTTCACGGCCGACATGGAGAAGGTCCTCGACGACATCGCCAACGACCGGGCGGAGCGGGTGCCCGAGCTGCGCCGCTTCTACTTCGGCGAGGAGGGTGACGAGGGCCTGAAGGAGCTGGTGACCGATCTCGGCGAGATCGACGCCAAGGAGATCAGCTCCTTCCCGATCCGGGGCACCGACATCATGATCCGGGTGGGCCGTTACGGCCCCTACCTGGACCGTGAGGGCGCCCGGGTGAACGTGCCCGAGGACCTGGCACCCGACGAGCTCACCGCCGAGCGGGCCGAGGAGCTGTTCTCCCGCCCGACGGGCGACCGGGAGCTGGGCAAGGACCCGGTGACCGGCAACGTGATCGTGGCCAAGGACGGCCGCTACGGCCCCTACGTGACCGAGATCCTCCCCGAGGAGCCGCCGCCGGCCGAGGGCAAGAAGAAGGTGAAGAAGGCAGACGCCCCCAAGCCGCGCACGGGGTCGCTGCTGAAGTCGATGTCCCTCGACACGATCACCCTCGACGACGCGCTGAAGCTGCTCTCGCTGCCCAGGAAGCTCGGGGAGATCGACGGTCAGGAGGTCACGGCGCAGAACGGCAGGTTCGGTCCCTACGTGAAGAAGGGCACCGACTCGCGCTCGCTGGCCTCCGAGGAGGAGATGTTCACGGTCACGCTGGAGCAGGCCGCGGCGCTGTTCGCCCAGCCCAAGGCCCGGGGCAGGCGCGCCGCCGCGGCGCCGCCGCTGCGCGAGCTCGGTGAGGACCCCGTCTCCAAGAAGCCGATCGTGGTGAAGGAGGGCCGGTTCGGTCCTTACGTGACCGACGGCGAGACCAACGCCTCCCTGCGCAAGGGCGACGAGGTCGAGCAGATCACCACCGAGCGGGCCGCCGAGCTCCTCGCCGACCGCCGCGCCCGCGGTCCGGCGCCCAAGCGGCCGACCCGCGCCAAGGCGAAGGCCAAGGCCTGACACAGGGCTCGGCGGGGCCGGGCGGGCCAGGCCGGGCTCTGGCCGACCCTGGCCGTCCTGCCGGGCCCCGGTCGGGCCTGGCAGGACGCACCCGCCTCGCGTGACCTCAGGGGGCGGGTGCCGTCCGCGTCGCCCTGAGGTCACGCCCTGAGGCGCTGCCCCGAGCGTTGCCCTCAAGCGCCGCCCTGAACCTGAAGCGCTGTCCTGAAGCGCCGCCCTGAAGCGCCGCCCTGAGCGCCGCCCTGAGACGCCGCCCCGAGCGTTGCCCTCAAGCGCCGCCCTGAATCTGAGGTGCTGTCCTGAACCTGAGGCGCTGTCCTGAAAAGGGAACGGATCCGCCGCCCCGGGCGTTCTTCGGAACGCGCCGGGTACGGCGGGCGGGCTCGGCGCGGGAGAGATGGACGGTGACGATCGTGGGGTTCGTGTCGCTGGTCGTGGGAGCGGTGGCGCTGATCCACTACTACCTCTGGCGCCGCCTGGTCCGCGCCACCACGGTCGCGGGCCGGACCCGCCGGGTGCTGACCTGGGTCCTGGCCGGTCTCGCCGTGCTCGTCCCGGTGACGCTCGTCGGCTCGCGTAGCCAGTGGGGGCACTTCCTGGCCTGGCCGGGCTTCTTCTGGATCGCGATCATGTTCTATCTGTCGGTGTTCCTGGTCCTCCTGGAGATCCCCCGCGCGCTGGCCCTGCTCGCCCTGCGCCGTTCCGACCGCCGCCGCGCCGAGGCCCGCCTCGCCCCGCGCCCGGCCGACGGCCAGGACCGCGCGGCCCGGCGCCCCGAGCCCGCGTTGACCGCCCCGGTGTCGGGGTCCGCCGCGAGTGTGCCGGGCTCCGGGCCCGCGCCGGCCGGTCCGGGGGAAGGCTCGGAGGGCGGTGCCGCGGCCCCGGCGGGAGGCGGGCCGGAGGAGGCGATCGGCCGCAGGCTCTTCATCACCCGTACGGCCGCCGCCGTCGCCGGGGTGGGGGCCCTGGCCACGGTCGGGTCCGGGATCAGGACCGCCCTCGGCGACCCGGTGATCGAGTCGGTCAAGGTCGCCCTGCCCAGGCTGGATCCGCGTCTCAGCGGCCTGAGGTTCGCGGTGGTCAGCGACATCCACCTGGGCCCGCTCACCGGCGTCGGGCACACCCAGCGCATCGTCCGCATGATCAACTCGCTGGAGGCCGACGTGGTCGCCATCGTCGGCGACCTGGTCGACGGCACGGTCGCCGAGCTGGGACCGCTGGCCAGGCCGTTGAAGGGTCTCGAATCCCGCTACGGCGCATACTTCGTCACCGGCAACCACGAATACTACGCCGCCAACGGCCCGCAGGAGTGGATCGAGGAGCTCCGCGGCCTCGGTGTCCGCCCGCTCGGCAACGAGCGCGTCGAGATCGCCCACCGGGGAGCCGTGCTCGACCTCGCCGGGGTCAAGGACATCAACGGCACGGCCTCGGGCGACGGTCCCGACTTCGAGCGGGCGCTCGGCGGCCGGGACCGCTCCCGGTCCACGGTCCTCCTCGCCCACCAGCCGGTCCAGGCCGTCCAGGCAGCCGAGTACGGTGTCGACCTCCAGCTGTCCGGCCACACCCACGGCGGCCAGATGGTCCCCTTCAACCTGATCGTCCCGTTGCAGCAGCCGGTCGTCTCCGGTCTTGGCGAGGTGGACGGCACCCAGGTCTACGTCACCCGGGGCGCGGGCTTCTGGGGGCCGCCCGTCCGGGTCGGAGCCCCGCCCGAGATCACCCTTCTGGAGCTCCAGGGCTAGGAGACTCCGGCACCGGGGGGTTCTTTTCACGGAGGCCGCCTGCGGGGGACAGTCCGTACGTATTACCCTCATGCGACGAGCAGCCGGGCATATCCACCTGGCTCATGTTTTCCCCAGCCCAGCGAGCACCTGGATACGCTGACATCATGACCACCCCTGGCCGGAACACCGCGCGCCGCAAGTCCCCCCACGTGCTGGCCAACGCCCCGTTCCGCAAGCTGTGGACGGCCATGTCGGTGTGCAGCCTCGGAGACTGGCTGAACATCATCGCGTTGACCGCCCTCGCCGGAAACCTCACCAGCGGGGCCGGTTACCAGGCCCAGAGCCTGGCGATCGGCGGCGTCTTCGTCGCGAAGATGCTCCCGGCGATCCTGCTGGGCCCGCTCGCGGGCGCGTTCGCCGACCGGTTCGACCGCCGGCTGACGATGTTCTTCTCCGACCTGCTCCGCTTCGCGCTGGTCCTGTCGATCCCGCTGATCGGCAACTACCAGTGGGTGATCATCGCCACATTCCTGGTCGAGTGCGTCAACCTCTTCTGGGTCCCGGCCAAGGACGCCACGGTGCCCAACCTGGTGCCCAAGGAGCGGCTGGAGGAGGCCAACCAGCTCAACCTGCTGGTCACCTACGGCACCGCCCCGGTGGCCGCGCTCCTGTTCGCCGTGCTGTCGGTCGCCGACGACGCCCTGGGCAGGTTCGTCCCCTACTTCGCCGACCGTGACACCTATCTGGCGCTGTTCATCAACGCCTTCGCGTATCTGGTGTCGGCCCTCATCATCTTCATGCTCAAGGACATCCCGAAGGCCGGCGGGGGGACCACCGCGATCTCCACGCCGTCGGTGCTCCGGCAGATCATCGACGGCTGGCGCTTCGTGGGCGGGAACCGGCCGATCCGGGGTCTGGTCATCGGCATGCTCGGCGCGTTCGCCGCGGGCGGCGCGGTGGTCGGCGTCGCCAAGATCTACGTGGTGGCGCTGCAGGGCGGCGACGCGGCCTACGGCGTGGTGTTCGGCGCGGTCTTCGTCGGCATGGCCTCCGGCATGTTCTTCGGTCCCAGGCTGCTGCGCGAGCTGTCCCGGCGGCGGCTGTTCGGACTGTCGATCATCGTGGCCGGAGTGGTCCTCGCCGCGATCGCGCTCATCCACAACCTGGTGATCGTCGTCCTGCTCACCGTGATGCTGGGGGCGTGCGCCGGGACCGCCTGGATCATCGGCTACACCATGATCGGGCTGGAGGTGGAAGACAGCCTGCGCGGCCGTACGTTCTCCTTCCTGCAGTCGCTCGCCCGGGTCACCCTGCTGCTGGTGGTCGCGGTCGCCCCGACGCTGGCGGGCCTGTTCGGCAGGCACGACATCGTCATCGGCCGGGAGACGTTCTACCAGTTCGACGGGTCCAACCTGGTGCTGCTGATCGGCGCGCTGCTCGCGGTGGCCGTCGGGTTCCTCGCGCTGCGGCACATGGACGACCGCAAGGGCGTGTCGCTCGTCTCCGACCTGGTCGCGGCGGTGCGCGGCGAGCGGTTCACGCCCGAGGAGGCCGAGCAGCCGCGCGGGATGTTCATCGCGTTCGAGGGCGGCGAGGGGTCGGGCAAGACCACGCAGTCGAGGCTGCTGGCGATCTGGCTCCGGGACCAGGGTTTCGACGTCGTGCAGACCCGGGAGCCGGGTTCGACCAAGGTGGGCATGAGGCTGCGCGCGATCCTGCTGGACGCCGTGCACCAGGGGCTGTCGGCGCGCTCGGAGGCGCTGCTGTACGCGGCCGACCGGGCCGAGCACGTGGAGAAGGTCATTCGGCCGGCGCTCTACCGGGGTTCGATGGTGATCTCCGACCGTTACGTGGACTCCTCGCTGGCCTACCAGGGTGCCGGCCGGGCCCTGGAGCCGGGCGACGTGGCGAGGATCAACAACTGGGCCACCGGGGGGCTCGTCCCCGACCTGACCGTGCTCATCGACACCCCGCCGTCGGTCGGCCTGACCCGGCTGGGCGGGGCCGCCGACCGGATCGAGTCCGAGCCGCTGGAGTTCCACGAGCGGGTCCGCCGCGAGTTCCGCTCGCTGGCCGCCGCCGACCCGGAGCGCTACCTGGTCGTCGACGGGACCCTCACCCAGGAGCAGATCTCCCTGCTCATCCATGACCGGGTCCGCGAGGTGCTGCCCGACCCGGTGCCACAGGAGTCGGAGGACGCCACCGGCACCATCCCCGTCATCCGTGACTGACACCGGCGGTAGGTTGAGGGCGTGGGAGTCTTCGATGACCTTGTGGGTCAGGAGCGGGCGGCCGTGACGCTCCGCCGGGCGGCGGCGGCCGGGGCCGAGCTCCTGGCCGGCGGCCCGGGCACCGGGATGACCCATTCGTGGCTGTTCACCGGGCCGCCCGGGTCCGGCCGGGAGGAGGCCGCGCGGGCGTTCGCCGCCGCGCTGTTCTGCCCCGACCAGGGGTGCGGCCACTGCGACATGTGCCATCAGGTGGCGGTCGGCTCCCACCCGGACCTGGAGATCGTCCGGCCGCAGGGGCTCTCCTACGGCATCAAGGACACCCGCCAGCTCATCCTCCGCGCGGCCGGGGCGCCCACCCTGGGCCGCTGGCGCGTCGTGCTGTTCGAAGACGCCGACCGTGCCACCGAGGGCGCCTCCAACGCGCTGCTCAAGGCGATCGAGGAGCCGCCGCCGAAGACGGTCTGGCTGCTCTGCGCGCCCTCCCCGGACGACATGATGATCACCATCAGGTCCCGCTGCCGGCTCGTCACGCTTGTCACCCCGCCCGCCGCCGCGGTCGCCCACGTGCTGGCCACCCGGGAGAACGTGCCCCCGGTGATGGCGGAGTTCGCCGCCAGGGCCGCCCAAGGGCACATCGAGCGGGCCCGCAGGCTGGCCCTGGACGAGGAGGCGCGCAAGCGCCGCGAGGCGGTGCTGTCCATCCCCGGCTCGCTCACCGGGGTGGGCGAGTGCGTGGCGGCCGCCGAGCGGCTGGTGAAGACCGCCGAGGACGAGGCCGCGGCCGTCACCTCGGTGCTGAACGAGTCCGAGATCACCGAGCTGCGCAAGATCTACGGTGAGGGGTCCTCGGGCAAGGGGCTCAACAGGGGCCTGATCAGGGGTGGGGCCGGAGCGCTCAAGGAGCTGGAGGACCGGCAGAAGTCCCGGGCCACCCGGACCAAGCGCGACGTCATCGACGCGGCGCTGCTCGACCTGGTGGCGTTCTACCGCGACGTGCTGGCGGTGCAGTTCGGCGCGCACGTGGAGCTGGCCACCGAGGACCGCCGGGCCGACCTGGAGGGTCTGGCCCGCGCCTCCACCCCGGAAGACACCCTGCGCAGGATCGACGCGATCATGCACTGTCGCGAGCGGCTGGCGGCCAACGTCAACCCGCAGATGGCCGTCGAGGCGATGACCATCTCGCTGCACCGGCCCCGGCTCTGATCCGGTCGGCGACCCGATCGGTGATCTGACTGATGATCTGGTCGGTGTCTCCGAGCAACCTGGAGGCGGTTCTGGCGTCTCCTGGTCATGCAGGCCGAAACCTTGGACCTAGGGAGACCGGAGCCCGCTGAGACGATCAGCGGGCTCTACGCCGAGCACGCGCTCGGGCTGACCCGGCTGGCCCTGGTCATGATCGGGGACCGTGAGTCCGCCGAGGACGTGGTGCAGGAGGCGTTCCTCGGCCTCCACCGCCGGTTCGACCGGCTGAGGGACCCGGACCGGGCACTCGTCTACCTGCGCAGTTCCGTGCTGAACAACGCGCGCAGCGTGCTGCGGCGCAGGCGGCTGCCCTCATGGTTCGCCGGGACCTACGCGCCGCCCGTCTGGTCGGCCGAGTCCGAGGTGATGCTCGGGGCCGAGCGCCGGGCCGTCATGGAGGCCCTTCAGCGGCTGCCGAGGCGCCGCCGTGAGGTGCTGCTGCTGCGTTTCTACGCCGAGCTGTCGGAGGAGGAGACCGCCCAGGCGATGGGGGTCAGCCGCGGCACCGTCAAGTCCACCACCCACCGGGCGCTGGACGCGCTCGGCCGTCTGCTGGGGGAGAACCAGTGAACGAGATCGTCAACCGGCTGCGGGACGCGGCCGGGGCCGTCGGGGAGGCCGTCCGCGACGTCCCCGCCTTCCGGCCGGAGGCACGCCGTAGCCGTAGGAGAAGACCGTGGCTGGTGCCGCTGGTGGCCGCGGCGGCGGTGACCGGGGTGATCGCCGGAGGGGTCGTGGCCGTCAAGGGGGGACCGGGCGAGGACGTCGCCGGGTCGACGGCCGCGGGAGCGGCTCCGGAGTATTACGCGGTGACCGGCGGTGACGGGATCACCTTCTACCGGGCGGACACCGGCCGGGCGGTGGGGAGCCTCCCGGGGAGGGACCCGGACAGGCGTTTCTCGCTGGTGGACTCCGCGCGGGGCGCGTTCTACGCCACGGTCAAGCTGGGCGCCTGCGAGGCGCTGTTCATGCGGGTGACGCTCGGCCGGGAGGGCGAGGTCCTGCGGGCCGACACGCTGCCGATCGCCGTGCCGGACGGCATGACGCCCACCTCGCTCGCGGTCAGCGCGGACGGCGTCAAGCTGGCCTACGGCCTGCAGACGTGCGAGGCCCCGGCCTCCGTCACCGGGCAGCTCGGGGTGACCGATCTGACCACCGGCAAGAGCCGGACGTTCGTCTCGCGCCACAACAGCGACGTCACGAGCGTGTCGATCACCGCGGACGGCCGGACGGTCGCCTTCCAGCGCGGTCCCGCCTGGTCCGGCCTGGATGGGAGCGTCACGGTCACGGCCACGCGGGCCCCGGATCCGGTGGCCTCCCCGACGGGACCGGTCCCCACGGCGACGGGGCCGGATCCGGTGTATGTGACCCCCACGCCGACACCCACGGGGCCGGTCCCCACGGCGACGGGGCCGGATCCGGTGTATGTGGCCCCCTCGCGGATACCCACGGGGCCGGGAGCCGCGCAGCCCGACGCGCAGCCCGAGAGGAAGCCGTCACAGACGTCCACCGCGCCGATGACCGCGCCCCCCGGCCAGCCGGCGGGCCCGGTGCCCACGGTGACCGTGACGGTCACGCCGGAAGCCCTCCCCCCGGATGAGAAGGGGGCCGTCGCCTCCGCGGCTCCCACGGAGCCCGCCAAGCCGTGGCCGTCGGAGCCCGCCAGGCCGTGGCCGTCGGAGACCGTGACGGCCCTGCCGGTGCCGGTCCCCACGATGCCCGAGGAGCGCCCCTCCGCCACGTTCGGGCCGGTGCCGCCCGGAGCCGAGCCGTTCGAGGTGTGGGTGCTCGACACCGAGGCGGCCGGGGAGGATCTGGACAGTGCGAGGAGGGTCGAGTTCAAGGCGGCTCCCGGCACGCCCACCGGCCTGCACGGGGTGCGGATCAGCGCGGACGGCCGGTCGTTCGTCGCCGCGCTGACCCGGACCGTCCAGGAGAAAACCGATCAGTCCACGGGTGGGGCGGGATCGGCCGCGATCGCGCTGTTCGACGCCGGGGACGGCCGTCAGACGGACGTGATCTACCAGGACGACCGGGGTGATCTGCGGCTCGTCGACGGGGACGCCTCGGGCGAGCACCTCGTCGTCCAGCGGGGGCCGGAGCTCGGGATGATCAGCTCGGGCCATTATCGGGCGCTCCCCGGCGCTGCGGAGCTCGGTGACGCGGGAAATCTGAGAATCGGCTGGTGAGGAGATGGGGGCCGTCATGACCCCGCGGCCCTCATCCCCCTTTTTCATCTCGAAGGGAACCAATCACAGCTAATGCCACTCAAAGGATGAGTGTGGATCGTTAGAATTCCCAGCGAATTTCCATACATTCGTTACGAATCTATTGGACAGTGTCCTGCTCTACGGGGATGAGCAGGAAGACCGGGGGACTTTTGAGGAGTATCGAAGCACGTCTAGAGGTGATGTCGCCGGGGGTCAGGCGGGCCGTCACCAGTCGAGTGGGCAACGACGACGTGCTGCGGATCGAGTGGCCGGAGCCGGTGGACGGAGAGACCGTCCTACGGCACGTGGAGACAGGAGAGGAGCGCGAGGGGACCGACCTCACCGGGCTGCGGCCGGGCATCTGGATGGCGTCACACCAGGGCGAACCCCTCGCCACCGATGATCCGGGATTCTCGCTGGACGGGCTGCTCGCCTACGCCGAGACGCCCCGCGACCGGGAGATCCGGGCATTCAGAACATCCATCGGCACCCTCGCCCTCACCGTGCGCATGGTCGAACCGTACGTCGAGGTGGCCACCGTGGTCTCCGACGACGGTGTGATCGAGGTCGAGGGCACGATCGCCTACGGCGAGCCGATCGAGGGATCGGCCAGGCTCCTGGCCGTGGCCAGGAAGGGGCCGGAGCCGGTGGGCGGACCGGCGCTCTTCCGGGGACGGCGCTTCGAGGGGGTCCTCCAGGTCGCGCCGATGGCCGAGACGCAGACGCGGCGGCGGGTCTTCTGGGACCTGCACGCCGAGGTCGCCGGAGTACGGCTGCCGCTGGCGGCCCGCCTCGACGACGTCACCGACAAGAAGACCAAGGTGCGCTTCCCCGCCCAGCGCGTGGGACAGATCAGGGCGCGGCCCTACTACACCGACACCGACAGCCTCGCCGTCGCGCTCACGGTCGAGGAGGAGACCTCGTGAAGATCTCCTTCCTGATCCTCAACGCCTACGGCATGGGGGGCACGATCCGGGCCACCTTCGACCTGGCCACCGAGCTGTCGGAGCGGCACGACGTCGAGGTGATCAGCGTCTTCCAGCACACCGACCTGCCCTTCCTGCCGCTGGGGTCCAGGGTCCGGCTGCGCTCGCTGGTGGACCTGCGGGAGGGGGCCAGGGTCCGCTGGCCGTACACCAAACGGGCGGAGCGGCTGAGCGAGCAGCCGAGCGAGCTCATCCACCCCGAGGAGCGCGCCTACGCCTCCTTCAGCGCGTGGAGCGACGACGTGCTCAGGCGCGAACTGCGGCGGCTCCGCACCGACGTGTTGATCACCACCCGGGCCGGGCTGAACATCATGGCCGCCAGGTTCGCCCGGCGGCGGACCGTCACGATCGCCCAGGAGCACCTGCACTTCGCGGCCCACCAGCCCGGCATCTTCGAGGAGATCCGGCAGTGGTACCCGAAGCTCGACGCGGTCGTCACCCTCACCGAGGCCGACGAGCACGACTACCGGACCATGCTCGACCGGGCTCGGACCCGGGTCTACACCATCGGCAACGGGCTGGCCGGAGGGCCGCGCCCCCGGTCCAGGCAGGACAACCGGATCGTGCTGGCCGCCGGGCGGCTGGTGCCGGTCAAGGGGTACGACCGGCTGCTGAGGGCGTTCGCCCAGGTGGTCCGGGAACGCCCGGACTGGAGGCTGCGGATCTACGGCGAGGGCCGGATCAGCGACAAGCTGGTCAGGCTGGCCGTCAAGCTGCGCCTGCACAACAACGTCACGTTCATGGGTCCCACCGGAGACATCGAGGGCGAGCTGGCCAAAGCCTCGATCCACGCGGTCAGCTCCCGGTTCGAGGGCTTCGGCATGACCATCATCGAGGCGTTCGCGTGCGGGGTGCCGGTGGTCAGCTTCGACTGCCCCCGGGGACCCCGGGAGATCATCACCTCGGGCCACGACGGGCTGCTGGTCCCGCCCGACGACGTGGACGCCCTGGCCGGAGGGCTGCTCAAGATGATCGAAGACGAGGAGGGCCGGCACCGGATGGCCCGCAACGCCCTGGAGACGGCCAAGGGCTACGACATCTCCATGATCGCGGAACGCTGGGAGAGATCCTTCGCCGAACTCGTCCGCTGAGCGGCCCCTGCGGGCCGGGCGGAATCGGTGAGCCGGGCGGAGCCTGCGGGCCGCGCGGAATCGGTGGGCCGGGCGGAGCAGCAGACGGCTCCGTCCGGCGTCTCTGTGATGTGAAAGCCGAACTGCTCTCCCACAGAGAGCCTCTGGCCGGCGACCGCGTCGACATCGCGACGCTGTTCGCCGAGCACCATCTCGGGCTGGTACGGCTGGCGCTCCTCATGGTGGGCGACCAGGCCACGGCCGAAGACGTGGTGCAGGAGGCGTTCGCCCGTACCCACGCGGGACGGCGCCGCCTGCGCGATCCCGGGCGCGCGCTGACCTACATCCGCTCGGCGGTGCTCAACGGCGCCCGTTCGGTGCTGCGCCGCCGGGCGGTGGCCTTCCGGCGGGCCGTGCCGTACGAGCCGCCCGTCTGGTCGGCCGAGCACGCGGCGCTGCTCGGCGAGGAGCGCCGCGAGGTGCTGGTGGCGCTGCGCGGGCTGCCCAGACGGCAGCGGGAGGCACTGACGCTGCGCTACTACTTCGACCTGTCCGATCTGGAGATCGCCGAGACCATGGGGATCGGTGCCGGTACGGCCCGGTCGACGATCGCGCGCGGGCTGGCCGCCCTCGCCCGAGTGCTGGGGGACCAATCATGACCGTCACCGAGAACCGCCTGCGCGAGGCCCTGTCCGCCGCCGCCGCGACCGCCGTCGACGTCCGCCCGCTGACCACCCCGGCCCGCCGCCGGTCCCGGGCCCCGTTCCGGACCGCCGCCGCCGCCCTGGCCGTCGCCGTGATCGCCTTCGGAGCCGTACGGCTCAGCGCCCCCTCCCCGGCCCCGGACGGTGAGGTCGCCGCCATGGCGATGAGCGCCGTCGAGCCGTCCGGAGCGCCCGAGGTCTCGGTCTTCCTCTGCAAGGACGGCGATCCCTTCCCGAACTGCGCGGGCAGGGGGATCACCGAGACGGAGCGGGAGGATCTCCGGCGGACGCTGGAGGGCCGGCCCGAGGTGGAGAGCGTCCTGTTCGAGGACCGGCAGCGGGCCTGGGAGAAGTTCCGGCGCCAGTACGAGGACGATCCGCAGATGCTCGCGGCGATAGTCCCCGCGGACATGCCGGAGTCGTTCCGCGCCCGGATCAGGCCGGAGACGGGTTCCAGGGCCGTGGCGCGGGCCGCGAGCGGGCTCCCCGGCGTGTCCGTGGTCGTCGACACCGCCTGCCTGCTCAAAAGGGCCTCCCTGGTGTCGCTCGCCAGGCGCATCCTCCTGGGAGCGGACGACGAGGAGAGGTGCTCCTTCACGGACAAGGGGAGGTGACCGCTTCACGGATTCACGGACTTCACCGATTTCGCGGACTTCGCGGACTTCGCGGACTTTATGGACAGGGGAGATGGCAGCGCGGGCAGGAGAGGCCGTCGTGCACGGGCACCATCGTGCACGGCGGGAGAGACGACCGTGCACGGCAGGACAGGTGGCCGGCTCCTGCCGGGGCGGTGAGGGTACGGCGCACACCCCCGACAGGTCCCGCTGCCGGAGCCCACGGGGACGGACTCGGCGCGTAGGGTGGCGGGGTGGGCGCTTAGCCGTACCCCCAGCAGCTTTGGAGCCACATGAGCATGATCATGGCCGTGAGCTTCACCCGTTACGGCCGTCTTTACTATCTCGATCCAGGCGAGCACAGCCCCAAGGTCGGCGACAAGGTGCTCGTGCCCACCGATACCGGGCCGGAGGTGGCCGAGTGCGTGTGGGCGCCGCAGTGGACCAGCGAGGAGGTCGGCGGCCTGCCGGTGTGCGCGGGCATCGCGGATGAGGAGCACCTGGCGCGCGACGAGGGCAACAGACGACGGCGGGCGGAGGCCCGGAGTGTCTCCAAGCGCCTGATCAAGCGGCACACGCTGCCCATGAAGGTCGTCGGCGTCGACTACCTCGACTCCGACAACGTCTACACCGTCTACTTCTCGGCCCCCCACCGCGTCGACTTCCGCGCCCTGGTGCGTGATCTGGCCCGCAACCTCCGCGCCCGGGTGGAGCTGCGCCAGATCGGCCCCCGTGACGAGGCCCGCCTCCAGGGCGGCATCGGCCCCTGCGGCCGTGACCTGTGCTGCGCGACCTTCCTCAAGGACTTCGAGCCGGTCTCCGTGCGCATGGCCAAGGACCAGGACCTGCCGGTCAACCCGCTGCGCATCGCGGGGGCGTGCGGGCGGCTGATGTGCTGCCTCAAATACGAGCATCCGCTCTACGTCGAGGCCAATGCCAGGATGCCCCGCCTCGGGCTGAAGGTGGACACCCCCGAGGGGCCGGGGACCGTGGTGGGACGCAACGTCCCCTCCGACTCGGTGACGGTCCGGCTGGAGGAGGGCGGACGGCGCTGCGCCTGCCCCTCCGCCTCGGTCTGCTCCCCGCGTAAGCAGCACGACGCGATGTACGGCGAGGCGGCGCCGGAGGCCGGGGGCGGCCCCGGCGACCCGAGAGATTTATCGTGAAGTGCCCGTGCGGTAGACCGAGGTGCGGGAACGAGAGATCAGGTGCCGGGGCACGGGAACGGGTGATCAGGTAATGGGGGCGCGGGCATGGCGGTGATCCGGATCGGTGGCACGGAGTTCGGCTACGACGAGGCCGGCAGCGGGCCGGCGGTCGTGCTGGTGCACGCCGGCTGCGCGGACCGGCGGATGTGGGACCACCCGTTCCGGGCGCTGTCCGAGCACTACCGGGTGATCCGCTACGACTGGCGCGGATACGGCGAGTCCGGTGACGCGACCGGCGAGTTCGCCTACCACGAGGACCTGCTGGCGCTGCTGGACGCCTCCGGAGTGGACCGGGCCACGCTGGTGGGCAGCTCCGACGGCGGCAGGACCGCGCTTGACGCCGCGCTCACCGCCCCGGAACGGATCACCGCGCTGGTCCTGGTCGCCCCCGGCCTGTCCGGGCACGAGTGGCCGCCGTCGATGCTCGCGCGCTACCGGGAGCGGGTGCACGACGTGATCGGGATCGACCGGCTCCGGAGCTACCGCGCGGGCGAGGTGGAGACCATCGACGTGGCGGAGCTGGAGGCCTACTCCGCGGCGGAGACGGAGTTCCTGGTGGCCGGGCCGGGCCGTACCCGCGACGACCTCGAGCCCCAGGTCTGGGAGCTGGCACTGAAGATGGACCGCCTGCTGAACGAGCGGTCCTGGACCGGGCCGCACGGCAGCGTGCGCGGCCTGCGGCCGCCGGCGAAGGAACGGCTCGCCGAAGTCGAGGCGCCGACCCTGGTGGTCACCGGGCTGGCCGACGTGCCGGAGATCCTGGAGGTGTCCGACCTGCTGGCCCGGGAGATCAGGAAGGTCCGCCGGGTCGACCTCCCGCAGACCGGCCACCTGCCGCCGCTGGAGCGCCCGGAGGAGTTCACCGCCATCCTGACCGACTTCCTGGCGACCCTCTAGAGCTTCCTGGCGACCCGCTGGAGACTTCCTGGCGACCTCTGGAGCTTTCTGGCGACCCTATGGAGGCCTCCGCCTTCACGGGTGAGCGTGACCAGGCCGTGGGGGAGCGCTCCAGGCGGCTGCGGTGAGGACCTCGGGCGCGACCGTCGCGCGGGCCCTGCCCGGTGCGGTGGCGACTCCGTCGAGGGGCAGGCCACCGGGGGTGTGCACGTAGTATTTCTCCGGAATGCGACCTGTCGCCGTCCCCTCCGAAAGGCACAGCGTGAGATTCCGCCGCATGGTCGCCGCCCTCACGGCGGTAGTGCTCTCCGCGACAGCCTGCACCGGCGCCGACCGGCGGGAGTCCGCCCTCGACTGGGCGGGCTGCGGCGACGGATTCGAGTGCGCGGAGCTGAGCGTGCCCCTCGATCACGACAGCCCCGGCGGTGAGCGGATCAAGATCAGCGTGATCCGGCTCCCCGCCTCAGGTGACCGGATCGGCTCGATCCTCGTCAACCCGGGCGGACCCGGCGGCTCCGGGGTCGAATACGCGCGTAGCGCGCGATCGGTGCTGAGCGAGGCCGTACGGGCCCGGTTCGACGTGGTGGGGTTCGACCCGCGCGGGGTCGGCGGCTCCTCGCCGGTCCGCTGTCTGTCGTCGAGCGACCTGGACGCCTATCTCGCGCTCGACACCTCGCCCGACTCTCCGGCCGAGGTCGCCGCGCTGGAGGAGGGCTCGCGGCGGTTCGCCGCCGGGTGCCAGGCCCGCTCGGGCAAGCTCCTGCCGCACGTCGGCACGGCCGACGCGGCCCGGGACATGGACCTGCTGCGCGCGGCCCTCGGAGACGAGGGCCTCACCTATCTCGGCAAGTCGTACGGCACGCAGCTCGGCGCGGTCTACGCCGACCTCTTCCCCGGCCGGGTCCGCGCCCTCGTCCTGGACGGCGCCGTGGATCCCTCGCTCTCCCCGCTGGAGCTGAACGCCACTCAGGCGCACGGGTTCGAGGTGGCCCTCGACGCGTTCCTCGAAAACTGCTTCACCGCCGGGGACTGCCCGTTCGACGGCCCGGTGAAGTCGGCCCGCGAGGAGATCGCCGGCCTGCTCCGCAAGGTGGACCAGGAGACCCTGGCCAACCAGAACGGCGACGGCCGTCAGATCGGCGAGGCCTGGACCACCCTCGGCCTGATCACCCCGCTCTACGACCGGCAGTCATGGCCGGCCCTCCGCCGGGCGCTCAACGAGGCGCTGGAGGGTGACGGGACCACGCTCCTGCGCATGGCCGACCTGTTGATCGACCGTCGCGAGGGCGGCACGTACTCCAACCAGACCGAGGCGAACATGGCCGTCAACTGCGTCGACGGCCGCTTCCCCCGTGACTCCTCCGCCTTCGCCACGGCGGCACGCGACGCCGCCGGCGACGCGCCGCTGTTCGGCCCGTCCGTCATGTGGTCGTCGCTGCCCTGCGCCTACTGGCCGGTCGGGGGAGAGTCCCGCGGGAAGGTCGACGCGCCCGGCGCCGCCCCCATCATGGTCGTCGGCACCGAACGCGACCCGGCCACGCCGTACGCCTGGTCGGAGGCACTGGCCGACCAGCTCTCCTCAGGCGTGCTGGTCGGCTTCGACGGCGATGGCCACACCGCCTACCTGACCGGCTCGTCCTGCGTGGACCGGCTCGTCGACGACTACCTGATCAACCTGGCTGTCCCCAAGGACGGAACCTACTGTCCCAAGATCGGTTGATCCGGGAGGCGCGGGAAGCCCACGAAAGCCTGTAGACTGCCGTAGGCCACGTGAAACACGCGGCACGCCGCCTTAGCTCAGTCGGCCAGAGCACTTCACTCGTAATGAAGGGGTCTGGGGTTCGATTCCCCAAGGCGGCTCCAGCTCAGAGGCCCTCACCGGGATCCGGTGGGGGCCTTTTGCTAACACCCTTGCTAACAGCTGTCATGATCAACCTCTGCGCAGTTTGTAGGGGAAGTGAGATGCTGTCACTCCCGGGAACACTCGCGGCTACTACGCGCAGTCGCTTACTGGGGAACTCTGGGTAGGAGCCCCACCGATCAAAAGCGAAAGCTGGCTTGTGCCGTTGCTGTCCTTGACCCCATAGGTGCGCAGCAGCGACTCGAATGGGATCTCGACGGGATCTGCCCCGGTTGACCAGTCTTTGCCGCCCTTCCGTACGATGGCTTGCCAGCTCTCTCGCGGCGAGACGCTGAATGAGCGCTGTGTACATGGCTCAATGTTGACTTCCCAGTTCTCAGGCGAGTGGCGGTCGCGTGCCAATGAGAAGAAGACGACGCTTGCCATTGCAGAGTTGGCGTTTCGCACGGTTACCTGCAGTCCCTCAGGGACGGTGTAGGTCACCACGGCGACCCGGCCGACGAAGTCCGCATCACGACGCGAGTCTTCTCGATCGAGCTGTGAGCGCCACTGCCAGAGCCCAAATCCGAGAGTAGCAACTGTCACGACAGTCATAACGACGTTGATGCGGTGGGACATGGGAAGAGTCGTGAGCCAACCCAGCCCAACACCGATGACAACCACGCCAAGGAAAACGGCTACCCATACCGAGAGGAGCCCGAGCCCAAAGGGCAACTCAAGGTCAGACGTGAACAACGTACAGCCTTCCCCGGAACGTAAGCCCTTGGAGGGCGACGATACCGAAAGCAATGAGGAGGTCGATCAGTAGATCCCCGAGGTCCCCGAGCAAGCACGCCTCCGCTGAGGTCCATGATTCGCATGGCAACAAGTGGGTAACGGTGAAGAATGTCTACAGGTTCCCACTTTGTGGCCTTTGGCGGCTGATGATCTCTGCTTGAACTACGACCTGTCCACGCCAGAGGCCCCGGTGATGGTCACCAGGGCCTCTGATCTGCGTTATTGCTACCGACTGTTGTTCAGGGACTTGGCGAAGATATCGGCGGCGGCGGTTTCAGCGGAGCGGATCACGTGGGCGTAGACACGGAGGGTGATGGCAGGATCGGCGTGGCCGAGGCGGGCGGCGACCACGTGGACCGGGACGCCGGCCAGGAGGAGCGTGGTCGCGTGGATGTGCCGAAGGTCGTGGAGACGGGCGTAGGGCAAGGGGTTGGCCGGAGTTTGACTCTTGTCCTCCGGTTCGTTGTACGCCTTGATCAGCTTGCTCGGTAGCGCCGTCACGGTGGTCGGGTAGATGGGGCCACCCCAGGCAGTTGTGAAGACATGGCCGTTCTCCTCACCCTTCCAGGCGTCACTGACCCGGAGTCTCTCGGCTTCCTGCGCTTCCTGGTGCGTCCAGAGGACGTTGACCGTCCCCTCGTCGAGGGTGACCACGCGAGTCCGACCGCTCTTCGTGGTGCCCGCGATGTGCTCGCCGTCGACAACGCCCGTCGAGCCCTTGATGGCGATCTGCTTCCCCTCCAGGTCGACGTCAGACCACCGCAGGTTCAGCAGTTCACCCCGCCGTGCGCCCGTGTAGGCGGCCAGATGGAAGAAGGCGAACAGCCGATGCGAGCGGGCCAGCCCGAGGAAGGTCCGGAGCTGTGCCGGGGTCCAGATCATGCCTGGTTCCTTCCAGTCCTCGCGGGGGCGCTTGGCCTTATCGACGGGCGAGCTGCTGATGTACTCATGGACCTCGACCGCGTCACGGAAGGCCCGGCGAAGGATCGCATGCGTGTGGACGACGGTGGACACCGCCAGCGGCTTCCCGCCACGTCCGCCCCTGGCCAGGAGATCCCGGTAGAGCTTGGTGATCGTGGCGGGTCGGATCGCCTGGAGTCTTGTCTTGCCGATGAAGGGCTTGATGTACAGGCGGATGGAGATCCGGTAGTCCTCAAGCGTCCCCGGCTTGATCTCCATGGCGTGGTCCTCGATCCAGTCATCGAGGTATTCGCCAACGGTGATCGTGTTCCGGTCGACGTACTCACCCCGCCGGGCGCTTACCCGTGCCTCGTCACGGGCCTCTTTGGCATCGTCCTCGGTGGCGAAACCACCGACCCACTTGGGCTTGCTCTCGCCGGTCTCGGGGTCCTTGACGCGGATCACGTAGGACCAGGTGGTCCCGCGCTTCATGACCCCGTCACGGAGCTTGGGAGCGGTCTTCTTGTTCGGCTTGTCGGAGGCGCCGACGAGGGACTTGGTCATGCCGCACGCTCCGCTGAGGTCAGGTGGTCGATGTAGTCGTGAAGAGCTGAGAGAGGGATCCGCCTGGAACCGTCGATCTGGAGCGAGGCGACCGAGCCGGAGGCGAGGAGTTGATAGAGCTTGCTCCGGGAGATCGCCAGAGCCGCAGCAGCCTCGGGAACGGTGAGGAGAAGGGGAGTCATGAGCCACCCCCGGAAGGGGGAAGCGGATCAGTCAGAGGGGCTCCGGTAAGCGCGGCTACCAGAAGCGCGTCACCAGCGGACAGGCCCTTTCCGGCGTACTCCCAGTGGGAGATCACGAGGACGGTGTCCTCGTCGAAGCGGGGCAGGCGGCCGGTAGTGATGGCCTCCCCGCGGACAAAGGCGGCACGGGCGGCGCGGAGTTTGCCGAGGGTGGTGGAGTAGCGGCGCGATTTGGTGGAGAAGTGGCCGCGGAAGCCGAGCATGTGGGCCCATTTGATGAGCCGGAGGTCGGCCAGTTCGTCGAGGGCGCCCAGACGCATGCACTCGGCGATAAGTCGCCGGGGGTGGTCGCGGAGGTCGAAGGCGGTCAAGTCGTCGAGGGGATTGATGCGCCGGTCCAGGGTGCCGACGCATTCGGCGGCCTTGGTGGCGTACTTGGCGATGTAGGCGGCCACGGCCTGCTCGGTGAGGTCGCCGTCCATGGTGATCTCGCGGGTGTCGAGCTGGGCGCCCCAGCGCAGGACGCGGGCGGGTTCGTCGTCTGCGGCGGGGGTGGTGACCGCGACGGCTGCGGCGGCGTGCCGTACGGCGTCGGCCAGGGCGTCAGCGGTCGCCCAGGCCGGAGGAGCCGAGGTAGGCCCGTCGGGGCCGTCGAGGCGGATCACGGCGTGGAAGTGGACGACACCGCGCCGCTGGTACTCGGCGACCTTGGCGAAGGAGATCACGGCCTGCTCGCGGAGTTCGCGGAGTGTCAGGCCCCCGAGCTTGGCGACGCGCCGGCGCAGAGCTTCGGTGAAGCGCCGCCACAGTTCCGGGGACATGGCGTTGAACAGCACGCTGCCCGCGTAGTCGTAGCAGTCCGGGCAGAGCGGTTCACCAAGGCACTCCTCGTCGGCCCCATGCCGTGCCGTGCAGGACATCACCGTGCCGTGCGGGCAGGTGGCCGCGTCGCGCCGGGCGTGGCAGGGAAAGACGGTGCCGTTCTTCTCTCGCCGGGTGTGGACGGGCCCGAAGGACGGGGCGGTGAGGGTGACGAACAGGCAGGGGTGGGCGGTGACCGAGGCCGGGACGCCCTTGCCGCCGACGAGGCCGGCGCGGATGAGTTGGTAGGTGTCGGCCCGGTAGGTCTCGGCGCAGGCCGGGCAGCGACTCACGCGGCGGGTCTTGCAGGGGACGCGCAGGACGCCATCCGGTTCGGTGGCGGTGCTGTAGCTGTGAAGACGCTGGCCGGTGGCGGGGTCGACGTGGTGGACGTGGCCGCGGAGGTGGATGGGCTGTCGGCAGCCGCCGGTACGGCGGATCTGGGCGGCCCAGCGGGCGTATTGGGGGTCGTGGAGCCGGGTGATGAGGCCGGCTACCGCGTAGGTGCTTGGCATGATGGGTGTGTCCCTTCCGGGCTTTCGAGGTTCGGTGCGGGATGGCCCCCGACGTGGCGGACGTCTTGGCGGATGTGTGGTCACGCCGGGGGCGCCGAGGCTCAGCAGAAGCCGAGTCCCTCGCAGTGCTGACAGGTCTGGCCGTGGCTGTCGACGCCGGTCCCGCCGCAGTGGCAGCACAGCCAGCGCTTGGGCGCGATGTCGACGGGCGGGGCGTCGTGGTCGTCGGTCATGTGATCCATCTCCCGGTGTCGCGCTTGGGGGCGGTGTTGATGAACACGCGCCAGGTATGGGGTCGCTCGTGGAGTGGCATGATCGGCGATATCTGGCCGACCGGAAGGATCGTGCGGATCTTGTTGGCGGCGTAGGCGAGTTCGGCGTAGGTGCCGTCGATGCGGATGCGCATGGGGGATCTCCTTGGTCAGGCGGCGCGGGCAGGGGTGCCGGCGGCGGGGGTGATGGGGGCGGGGTCGATGCAGCCCACATACGAGGTCTCGGCCTCGTGGCGAGCGCGAGCGGTGGCGAAGATGCCCACGGCCGTGTACTCGACCGGCCCGAAAGCCAGGCAGGTCCGATAGTGGCCGTGGTCCAGGTCGCTGGTGTCGACCTCGGTGCCGAGGAGCGTGGCGATGGTGTCGATCTCAGCGCGGATGGCGGGGTCGGTTCCTCGGGGGTAGTAGGAGAGCCCGGTAAGCGAGGGGGCGGGGACGTCGGGGTTGGCCTCCAGGAAGGCGGCCAGGTCGCGCAGGCCCTTGATGAGGGCGGCGCGGGGGGCGGTGGTCATGGCGGTTCTCCTTTGCGTTCAGGCGGGATCGGGACTGTCGCGCAGGGTGCGCAGCAGGTCGGAGGCGAGTTGGCTGGACACCCCGAGCCGGGCGCGTAGGGTGTCGCGGGTGATCGGTTTGCCGTGCCGGTTCTGGTGTTCGTCGGCGACCCGGCGGGCGTAGTCGAGGAGCGCGTCCGTCGGTCCGGTGTCGTTCTGGCCGTTCTCTGCGCCGTTCTGGCCGGGTACGGCGGAGCCGGGGAGCAGGACGGGCGTCGCGGGTTCGGCCGGGGGTTCCGGTACGGCGTCCGGGACGGGGACGAGCTCCGGGGACGGTTCGGGACGGGGTTCGGAGGCCCGCCGTTCGAGCATGGAGACCGCGATCAGGAACGCGCCGGCCGGGGTCGCGGCGGTGATCCATCCCCAGGCGGAGGGTTCGGCCTGGGCGAGGTTCGCCGCCAATGACAGGGTGATCCCGCCGACCAGGACGAGGGTGGGCCAGGAGACCCAGCCGTCTCGCTGGCGGCCGTTCTTCTTGTCGCGCTGCCGTTCTCGGGCGGCCATGACACAGGTGAGGTCGACGCAGACGGCCACGGCCCAGGCCATCCAACCGGACTGTCCGTGTTCGGTGGCGGTGTCGCGGATGTGGGTGAAGCTGCCTGCCCCAGCGATGAGCGCGAGGATGAGAACCGGTGCGGAGTCGGCCAGCCGTACGGCCAGGCAGGGCGCGGTCGTGGTCATGGTCGGGTCTCCTTTCCGGGGGTTAGGCGGCGAGTTCGGGGGTGTCGGCGCCGGGCAGTTCGTGGCCGAGGCCGGAGGCGGCAACCTGGTTCCAAGAGGGGGTGACGTCGGCGTAGGTGTCGGCGGCCTGTTCGGCGGCGGTGGTGGAGACGTAGCCGGACCGGGCGCGATACCACCGGCCATCGGAGCCGGTGATCACGGCGACGCCGGGCAACTCCGGGGCGATGGAGCGGGCGGCGACCAGGGCGTCGGGGTCGAGGTCGCCCAGCGTCATCACCGCGGTTTCGGGGTCGTTGACCCGGTGGCAGACGCGCCCGCCGATCTGCGCCCGTAGCGCGGTGACGCCAGGGCCCAGATCGGAGCCGATCCGCTGGCCGGACAGCACCAGGTGAATCCCGAACGCCCGGCCGAGCTGGGCGATGCGCAGCAGGGCGGTAGCCGTACGGGTGACCTGGTCCTTTTCGGCCTTGTCGGCGGTGAGGAACAGCTCGGCCAACTCGTCGACCAGGACCACGACCGGGATGGGCCGGGCGGCGTCGGGGAGTTGCCAGATGTCGCGCACCCCGTAGCGGCGGCAGGCGAGCATCCGGGCGCCCATCACGGCGATCAGATCGCTGAGCAGGTCGAGACACTCGGCGCGGGTGGTGGCCAGTGCGGTCAGGCGAGCGGCGTAGGCCGACAGCTCCACCCCGCCCTTGAGGTCGAAGCCGACCAATGCGACCGGTTGCGGGGCCAGGCCGACGATGAGCGCGTTGATCAGGTTGGACTTGCCGGACTGGGTGGCGCCGGCGTTCATCCAGTGCGGGATGAGCCGCAGGTCCATCCGCCAGGCCGCGCCGGTCTCCAGCACTCCGACGATCGGCCGGAGCAGGTCTTCCGCGCGCCAGCCGTCCCGGGGTTCAGCCGGAGGTACGGCGGGCGCGACGTGGGCCAACGGGTCGCGGGTGATCCCCTGAAGGGTGACGCGGCCAGGCCGGGAGCCGACCACCCGGACCGCCTCGATCCGCCAGGCGTGCGCGAGCCGTTCGCAGACCTTGGCATAGTCGTCGGGCACCTGTCCGTCGAGCAGATGGAAGGTGATGCGGAAGCCGTCCCGCACCGGCCGGGGCAGGCCCATCCAGGGCTTGGTGTCGACCTCCACCCGCTGGAAGCGCCGCTTGACCCGGACGACGCCGGTCGAGGCGACCAGGCCGGGGACGGTGGTGAACCACCAGCGGTGCCGCTTCTTGGTCAGCCCGCAGCCGGAGGCCACGTGCCGCCAGGTCCAGCGCAGCCACAGGGCCTTGCGCGGGAAGACCAGCAGATACCAGTAGGAGACCGGAGCCCAGCGCCGCCAGACGATCAGCGCGACCAGGACGGCGAGGACCTTGAGTAAGGGATGTCCGAGGTCGATCACAGGTCCGCCCCCGTTCCGGTGGAACCGGCGGGGACGAAGGACTGCGCCCGGTAGGAGATGCCCCAGCGTCCGCCCTGCTCCCAGACGTAGCCGACCAGGCCGACCGGGACGACCTCCTCGCCGGCGATGATCTGCGGTTCGGGCGTGACGCTGACCTTGACCAGCTCCATGCGGCTGAACTCGTCTTCGAACAGGAGCGTGAGCTCGTACATGACGTTGCCGTCCTTGTCGCGCTTGATCTCGCCGGTGTCCTTGTTGACCAGGCGGGGCTTGGCGGGCTTGACGCAGGTGACCTGGAGCTTGGTGACGTCGACGGGGATGGGGATGGTGCGCATGATCGCTTCCTTTGCTCGATTGAACCCTTAGAAGACATAGAACGCTTAGAATTCTAAGTTGTCAATGAGTGCCTCGCAGACTTAGTTGGTTTCTTTACCGGGGTGTGCTCAACTGGAGGTGAGGCGAGGAGAGCGCAGATGATGGTGGAGAAGACCGGCCAGCCGGCCTACCTGCAGATCGTCGACGAGCTGCGCGGCCAGATCCGCAGCGGCGCACTCGCGCCCGGTATGGCACTGCCGTCCATCGCCCAACTGTGCGAGCGCTTCGAGGTCTCCGCCAGCGTCGTCAAGGCCGCGATCAGCGTGCTCCGCACCGAAGGCGTGGTCATCGGCCAGCAGGGCAAGGGCGTGTTCGTCCGCGAGACCCCCGCCGAGACCGCCAAGCCGGAGACGCCCGACGCGACCGCCGAGATCCTCGACCAACTCGCCCAGACCCGCCAGAGCCTCAAGGAACTGGGGGATCGGCTCGCCGCTCTGGAGGCGGCAGTCTTCGAAGCGCCGAAGTGATCTCACCGATCCGGCAGGCCAACTCGTCCAGCTCCGCCCGGATCGCAGCCAATTCCCAGATGATCCGCTGCGGTTCGACGTTCATCGGTTTCTCCCTTGCCCTGCGGTGCGTTTCCCCTTTTCGGGATGGCCTAAGTTCACCGTGAGCTGGGGGTTTCCGGTATCACGCCGATCTAGTTAAGCTTCTTCAGTTCCACTCAACGACCATTTACACATGCGTTTTCACATGCACGACCGCACACCGCGCACCAACCCTTGAGCGTGAAGGCGAAGGTATGCAATGAAGACGACCCAGCGCCCCGGCTGGACCCCCTCCCGCCTGCGGGAACACCGCGAAGCCCACGGCCTCACCCTGGAGGCCGCAGGTGAACGACTCCGCCAGGCCGCCGGCCGCCACGGACTGACCGTCCCGGCCGCCAACTTCCAAACGCTCTGGGGACATGAGCAAGGGACGGTGTTCCCCGGCCCGCATTACCGGCGTGCTTATTGTCTGCTCTATGAGGCCACCGAGCCCGAACTAGGCTTTCGTCCCCCTCTGCCCGGTGAATCACAGAAAGCGGAAATCGTGATTTCCGATCTGCCTGCGCCCGCTGATCCCGTCGCCGACAACGCCGCCGCCCAGGTCATCGAGGAAGCGTTCACGAAAGTCTCCGTCGGCGGCATCCAGGCCGACGGCTCCCCGCAAGCCCTGTTGCGCAACCGGGTGGTCGACGCCTGGCGCCGGCGCCACGGAGGCGGCAGCCCCAAGCCCATCCTCGTTCTCGTCGGCGGATACGCCGGATCCGGCAAGACCGAGTTCTCCCGCTTCCTGTCCGACATCACCGGTTGGGCGTTCCTGGACAAGGACTCCCTGACCCGGTGCATCGTCGAGCGGCTGCTCGTCTCCCTGGGCGGTGATCCCAACGACCGGCACACCGACCTGTATCTGAAGGAGGTCCGGCCGCTGGAGTACCGGTGCCTGATGGAGACCGCGTGGGACAACCTCAACGTCGGCACCTCCACCATCCTGTCGGCCCCGTTCATCGCGGAGCTGAAGGACGAGGCGTGGTTCACCCGGCTGGAGAACCGGTGCGCGGCCAAGGGCATCGACGTCGCGGCGATCTGGGTCCGCTGTGATCCCGAATCCATGCGCGAGTACATCGAATTCCGCGGGGCCGCCCGCGACGCCTGGAAGCTGGACAACTGGCAGCAGTACGCCGAGGGCCTCCAGGTCGAGGCCAGCCCGCCCACCGCGCACGTCACGGTCGACAACCGACTCGGTGCGGCGATCAGCCTTGCCGACCAGACCCGCGAGGCCCTTAAGCGGATCCTGACGTGAGCAGTCCGCAAGGCATCGTCCTGTACGGCCCGCCGGCCAGCGGCAAGGACACCATCACCACCGCCCTTACCTGGCTGGATCCGCGGTTCGTGCTGCTGCCCAAGCTCAAGGTCGGCGCCGGCCGGGCGCAGGGGTATGAGTTCGTCAGTCCTGAGCACCTGGACAAGCTGCGCGACGCCGGGCGGCTGCTGGTCGAGACCCACCGCTACGGCAACGTCTACGCCGTCGATCGGCAGATGATCGAGGATCGGCACGCGGCCGGCTACGTGCCCGTCGCGCACATGGGCAACATCGCTGATCTGCGCCAGCTCATCGGCAAGGCGCCGGACGGGTGGCTGCGCGTGCTGCTGTGGGTGCCCCGCGAGGTCACCGAACAGCGCTCCCGAGGTCGCGGAGACGCCGACACCGCCAAGCGCCTGGCCGCATGGGACGAGACGCTCGCCGACTTGGAGACAGGCACCGACGCGGGGTTCTTTCACCTGCGCCTCCACACCGACCGCATCGGGGTCGACGCCGCAGCCGGGGAGATCATGGGTGCCTACGACCGGTTGCGGACGGCCGCGCTTCCTCGCGAGGAGGCATGCCCCCCATGAGCCGGGCCGAGACGTCCGGCGGGATCAGATCCAGCCGCCACCAGGTCCCGCAGCCGGCGCACTCGGCTCCGGTCCAGACTCCCTGGGGACTCGACGTCCAGCGCGCTGAGCTGTGGGTGCAGGCGCCGGAGGAGAGCCGGTAGCCCGCCGGCAGGACCGTCACCGTTTCCGCCCTTCTCCGTATCGATGTCTGCTCGTTGAGCTGGTGGTGCCTCCCCCGCCCCTGACCGCCGTGGTGCCCGTGCCCTCTCCAGGTCAACCCCGTCGGTGGGGATGGGGTGGGATGAACGGCGTCCATCTGGGGTGGGCGGACACCGCGGACGACGTTGACCCTTTAAAAGGGCCTGACACGGGACGGCTGTCCGAGGCGGGGGAAGAGCGGGTCAGGAGTCACCCGGTTGACTCCTGGCAGGCGGGGCGATGCGCGTCCCTCCAGATTCCGCACCGCCCCGCCCGTCTAACGGGCGCTCCCGGACAGCAGCGCCGTCCAGGTCGCCCGAGCTTCAGTGATAGGCATAAGCGAGGTCTCGTGAATGTCGGGCCCGCGGTCGAGCTGGACCGTCCGCCGCAGGAACGCACGGCCCCCGCCGGCGCACAGCTCATACACCGTGGCACGGCACCAGCAGGTCCAGGCGACCGGCCGCGCCCGCTCCAGCGAGGGATACGGCCGCTGCCATGCCAGCCGCACATGCACGCGTTGGAGCATCGCCACATGCGGGCTCACGCACTCATCCAGCGCGATCACGACGCGTTCTCCTCAGGGTGCGCGTGCTTCCTGCGGAGATCGCCGTAGCGGAAGGCGACCCGCCGAGCGGCCCGAGCGGGATCCACCGCCGGATGCCAGGCGTAGGTGAACCGCTGTCGCCGATCGTCCCAGCCGGTCCGCCACCAGAACCGCTCTCCGTCGCACCAGACGACGAGCCCGACCCAGACCGACACCAGCGCCAGGCCGTGCCCGGAGTGGACATCGGCCGGGATCTCGTGCCTGTCCAGAGCCACACGGAGTTCCTCGGCCGCATCCATCGGCCCCACGTCATCAAGGGAGACCGCGGTCATCCTTCACCTCCTACCGCGATGGGCATCCGCGGGCATGTCAGTTCGGCTTCCAAGGTCGAACCCGTCCGAGTCGAACGGGTCAGGCTCGAAGGCGTCCGCCTGTTCCTCGGACGCGGTCTTTCGTCGTCAGCCATGCCCGCATCATAAGCACACCATGCTGTAGTACACCATAGAACACCGCAGTATGTGCTGGTGGAGAGGTCTGCACTGTGGGCTTCTAGCGTGTTCCCATGACCGAGCTGCGCGACGATCTGCCCAGGTGGCGACAGGTGCGAGACATCATCGTCAAGCGTATCGAGACCGGCCAGTACAAGCCGGGCCAGCGGATCCCCTCGGTCATCGATCTGACCCAAGAATTCGGGATCGCCACCCAGACCGCACAGAAGGTCATGAACGCTCTCCGCAAGGACCGCTGGATACGGACCGAGCGCGGCATGGGCAGCTTCGTCACCACGGTCGAAGAGCGCACAGCCGAGGCCGTCGACGCTCCCGAGTAGCCATCACAGAGTCCAAGATCAACCGGAGGTCGACTCCTCCGGATGAGAACTTTCTCTACGTCTTTAAAGGCGGCCCGCTGCGCGGTCCGCCGGGCGCGCCGGTCGGCAAGCGTGCCCGGCTGCGGCTCTTCGGCCGGTCCGGGCACGCACCGCCCGCGCGCTACGGAAACGAGAAGGTCCACCCCTTTTAGTGCGATAACTATGCCGGTGGGATCAATGCGTAATTGAACGGCTTCTACTGCTCGGCGATCAATGTGTAAACCAGGACGAAGCTCCGCATCCGAGGCTAGGATTTCTTGCTATCGCCGTACAGAGTGCCAGGAGGACGCGTGAGCCAATCACCGGATGGCTCGCCTTCCTCGGATGGCCCCTCCGACGAGCTGCACATGTTCCACAGGGTGTCGTCGTTGCTGTCGAGCGACGGCCCTGTTACCGTCCCGCCCGATCAGCCCGTGCCAGAAGCACTGAAGGTCATGAAGGACTACGGCTACAGCCAACTTCCTGTGGTCGCAGGCACTGAGGTGCTCGGTCTGTTCTCCTACCAAACCTTCACTGAGCGCTTGGTTGGTAGCCCGTGGCTGTTGGAGAAGACGAAGACAGCGATATCGCTGGTCGTTGACGACTTCGTGGAGCAGGCGATCTTTGTTCGCGCGGCTGATGCTATCGACACTCTGTTCGTCCCCTTGGAGGACGCCGACGTTGTACTAGTGGGTGACCCGGATCGCCTGCAGGGCATAGTCACCAGCAGTGACGTCATAGCCTACCTGTACCAGGTTGCTAGCCCGTATATTCTGCTCAAAGAGACGGAGGTTGGCCTTCGGTCTCTGATAGAGGCAGCGGTGACAGCTGAGCAGCTCGCTGAGTGTGCTCAAAACAGCCTAGCAATCATATACAAGGGCAGAGAAGATCAGTTACCTACAACTCTTGCTCGTATGACATTTGACGAACAAGTAAACATTGTCGCCAACAGCAAGAACTGGCCGATGTTTTCGGAGTTAATGGGCGCAAATAGAGATATGTTCAACTTCGAAATAAGGCCCATTGGCTCCATTCGTAACGACGCCTTCCATTTTAAGCGTGAGCTGAACGAGGAGGACCTCCGAAAACTCGCGGCGGCGCGATCTTGGGTGCTACGCAAACTCCGTAGAAAGGTAGGTCAAAGGCGATGACGACCGATGACTCTTTCGCGGGAGAACTATACCTGCGCTTGATTAGGGCAATCTCGGACATTCGCGTAAATCATGGAATCTTCATTTACGCACCAATGGGAAGCGGTAAGACTCTAAGTCTGATTACGGGAATCTCTCGCTTCGTCAAGCGAAATCCGGACTCTTCTATTCTTTTCGTCACCAACACGCTTTCGATTACGCGGCAGGCGGAAGAGCTGAGAGCAGAAGACGTCCCGGTTATTCCGCTGCGCGATCAGGCGGAAGCGCGCAATTGGGCGTATCATTCACCTTTAGAGGAGCGAAGCGTTCTCGTTGTGGCGGATCGCCTATTTAACCGCTCTTTCCTTGCAAAGCTGCAAGGGCGCGAGTTTGATTTGATGATTGTCGATACTCCTCGAAGCTTTCCTCCTGATGCAGTTATGGTCTTGCTGTCCAGGAGCTCCCGCTTTGTTTGGGTTAATCCACCGTCCGAACTAAGCGAAATAATAAACGTGCGCAATAAGGAGACCCTCGCTCAGGTAGGCGCCCCCGACGCCCAGTATGACCGAACAGTGGATACCGCCCCACATGTCAGGCGGACGGTTGTTAGCTATCGCATATCGGATGCTGAGCGAAAGCTGATCTCTGAAGGGCTGCAATATTTGCCGCACCTTAAGGGAGAGCCGGCTCCTAGCGCTCGACGTGCAGCGGAGTCCAGCAGGGCTGCCTTCAGTACAGCTCTTTTGGCCATGCAATATCGTCGAGTGGCCCCTGGTGCCCATCGCCTATTGCAGCGTGGGAGTCATTCGTTGTCAGCTGATTATCCGGATGATCCGGCTGGCGAGAGCGTGGATAGAAGCTTGAGTCAAGACGAGACCCTCTTCCCTGCCTGGGGCATGTCTCCCCCTGAATATGGGGACCAGATCGACGCACTCCTGGATAGGTTCGATGATCTTGAAGAGGATAACAAGCTCGAAGTCATGCTTTCTGTGATCCAAGAAGAGATAGAGTCAGGGCGGGGACGCGGTGTAGTCATTATGGTACAGAGGACCGTGACATCTGACTACGTTCGCCAGTTTTTAGTTCTGCGCATGCGGGGAACGTTTGTAGAGATTGCCGGGAGGCATACCGCACCATTCGAAGATCTTTTTTCCGCGAGTGGGATACCTCGCGTTCTCATAGTCTCTGACCAAGAACTTCCCTATCTCACTGAAGCACCCGATGGAGTTATGCAGCTCTGGTTCGATCCGCCACTTAGCCTGGCACATGGGTATAGACGGCTAGAATTCTTGGGCACCCGCAGAGCTGTTGCCTGCGCACTTATGGCAGATCCGCCATTCCTTAACGAGCAGAGACACCTTCAACCGTTCGGGTTTTATGCGACGATGCCGGACTATTGATGCACATGCCGATAGTGTTGCAATACGCATGCTGCAATGCATAGGACCTGAGGTGCGCATAGTTGCGATCGAGGAATCAAGCGGTAGACGCTCTTCCTGAAAAGTGCTTCTTACGGCTGCCGCGGGGCTTCCGTTCCTTGGGCTTGCTGGCCCTGCGGTACGGGTTCCCTTGCCATCGGGTGACATGGGCTGGCCGCCGGCCGAGGTGCTGTGTACAGCAGCAGATACAGCAACGCCGCCTTACGTGATCACACGTTGCCAGTCGTCACCTGCCGCCCGATTAGGGCGAGGAAGCCTCTACGTCGTGACTGGCGCTCGTTTGCAATCAGAGACTCGATTGGTCATTTAGCCCTGGGTCCATGCACGCTCGGTCGCATTTTCATCTAGCCAGCCGTACGTCACCATGAGGACGCGTGGCTACTCCGAGCGTCGCAGTCTCACGAACGACATTGCCGAATTGTTCTTATGGGTATCAAGGCGGCGGGCGGCCCGGAGTCCCGCCCCGGCCCTGCGCCCGCTCGCCGTCCGGGCGTGCGGCCTGGGGGCCGGTCCCGGCCAGCGCGGGACTCCGGGCCGCCCGCCGCACACGCGCGCCACCGCACGGACCGAACCCTCCGCTCCTGGGTTGCCGCGCCGCCGCACAGATACAGCCCTCACGATCGCCAATGCATGGCTGGCCATCGCATGGGATGGGGGCGATCGACGAGCCGTGCTTCGTTCCTCAGCACGGCTCACCGGAGAACGTGAGTGCGGTCTGTACTGATTCGGTCTCCACTGACCACGGGGCGATTCAGGGGGAACTGTGAGGGGATACCTCAAGATCCTGAGCAAGGCTGACCCGCCCCTTGTCGATCGCAGCCTCGTAGAACGCATCGGCGAGCGCCACGATGATCCCTTTGATCGCAGGCCCGTCGGTGAAGAAGTAGTCAGCCATGGTGGTGTGCGCCTTCTGGTTGTCGGCGACGACCTCGGTGACGGCGGACTGGAAGTCCTGCGACTCCATGAACTGCTTCTTCGAGTTCACCCGGGTCTGCTGGACCAGGTCCGGGTCGGCGAGCAGTCGCTGCACGAGCCCCTGCACGAACTCCCGGATCTGGGACTCGGCGAACGACTCGGCACCGAAGAGGTCGTTCATCTTGTCGATGACGACCTGGAGCGCGACGTACTTCGGCTCCTTCTTGGTGCCGGTGCCTGCTGCGCTGATCCCCTTCAGTTCGCCGTCTCCGGTCAGCGAGATGTCAACCGCGATTGCCTTGTTGTGCTTCACGCCGACAAGGACCACATCCGAAAGGTCAACGTCGGCGCTCCACGAGGACTCGGCGATGACCTTCTCCAAAAGCCGGAGGAAGATCGAGAGCATCTCCATGTACGGGTCGCCGTAGTCGACGATCTGGCTCATGAAGTCATAGAGCCGCACGTAGGTGGAGACGTCCTTGCGGAAGAGGTCGAGGGTGTTGAGCGTGACCTTGTCCTCGGCCTCGATCGCTGCCGCGTAGCGACGCCGGAAGTCGTGCTGGGCCGGGCTGATTGCCGCCGAGAGCGCGTTGTTGCCCTTGCGGGCGACCCACAGCTCGGCGACCTGGCGGACCTGCTCCTCGGTGTAGATCCCCGCTTGGGCGAGCTTGTTCGCAAGGTGTACGACGACGTACGGGTCGGTCTCGGTCTCCAGGGTGGCGTTGGTGAAGTACGGCTCGAAGGCGGTCCTGATGTCGTCGGGCTTGTTGGCGAAGTCGATGACGAACGTCTTGGTCTTCTGCTCCCCGCCGGCGGTGCGGTGGGTTCGGTTGAGCCGGGAGAGCGTCTGCACGGCGGTGACCCCGGAGAGCTTCTTGTCGACGTACATCGCCGAGAGCAGCGGCTGGTCGAAGCCGGTCTGGAATTTGTTGGCGACCAGCATGATCTTGTACGTGTCGCCCTTGAACGCCGCCGCTAGGTCGGCGCCCGCTCCGGGGTTCATCTTGGCCTCGGTGAACTCGTCGTCCTTCGACGGCGTCGGCCCCCAGTCCTGGCTCCACTTCTCGTTCTCGGTCATTGACACCGACCCGGAGAACGCGACGAGGGTCCGGTAGTTGTACGACGCGTCCTCGGCGGCCCGCTTGGCGATGTAGGCGTCGATCGCCTTCTTGTACTTCACCGCGGCCTTGCGCGAGTCGGTGACGACCATCGCCTTCGCCTTGCCCTCCAGGAGGTGGGCGACGTTGGCGTGGAAGTGCTCGACGATGATCTGCACCTTCTGGCTGATGTTGGTCGGGTGCAGCTTCACCCACCGCATCAGCCCCTTGCGCGCAGCCGACTCCTCGACCTCGCCACCGTCGCCGCTCTCAGCCTTGCCAGCGATCTTCAAGGCAGTGTCGTAGGACTGATAGCCCTTGAGCACGTCGAGGATGTAGCCCTCCTCGATCGCCTGCTTCATCGAGTACAGGTGAAACTCGCACGGCTTGCCGTCCGGCCCCTTGCGGCCGAACAGCTCCAGGGTCTTGTTCTTCGGGGTTGCTGTAAAAGCGAAGTAGGAGATGTTCTCCGACTCGGCCCGCTCGGCCATCTCCGAGGCCAGGACCGCCTCGACGTCGACCGAGCCGCCGTCCTCGATTTCCTTGATCTCCTCGGCGGTCAGGACCTGTTTCAGCTTCGAGGAGATCTGTCCCGACTGCGAGGAGTGTGCTTCGTCCGCGATGACGGCGAACCGTTTGCCCTTCAGGCTGGAGTCGGCCCGGATCTCATCGTGTGCGTACGGGAAGGTCTGCACCGTCACCGCGATGATTAGCTCGCCATTCTTCAGCGCCTGTGCCAGCAGGCCGGACTTCGACTTCGCGCCGGCCTTGCGCACGTCCTCGGGGCTGATCGTTGCGACGATCTTCCCGCTGCCGTCGATCTGCCGGATCGCGTCCTGAAGCTGCCCGTCGAGCACCGTGCGGTCGACGACCACAATGACCGAGTCGAAGACCTTCTCATCATCGACGTGGAGCCGCGCGAGACGGTGCGCCGTCCAGGCGATCGTGTTCGTCTTCCCCGACCCCGCGGAGTGCTCAATCAGATAACGCTGGCCGACACCCTCCTCAGCCACGGCGGCCACGATTCTCGTGACCGCCTCCCACTGGTGGAACCGGGGGAACAGCATGCTCGTACGGCGCACCGACGTGCCGGTCGCGACGTCCCACTCCTCCTTGGTCTCCACGATCATCAGCCGGCCGATGATGTTGAGCCAGGCGTGCTTTTCCCAGACCCGCTCCCACAGGTACGCCGTCGCCGACCTCCCGTCCACACCAGGCGGGTTCCCGGCACCGTCGTCGAAGCCGGTGTCGAACGGCAGGAATTGTGTCTTCTCGCCCTCCAGCCGGGTCGTCATCGCGGCCAGGTCGTTGGAGACCGCGAAGTGGACCAGCGCCCGGTGTCCGAACGACAGCAGCGGCTCGACTCGGCCGCTGGTCAGCGGGTTGCGTTCCTTGCGGTACTGCTGGATCGCCTCGTTCAGCGACTGGGTGAAGTCGGTCTTCAGCTCCACTGTCGCGACCGGGAGTCCGTTGACGAAGAACACCAGGTCGATGCTGCGCTGGTCGGCGGTTGAGAAGTGCACCTGCCGCATCACCCGGACCTGCATCGCCGCATACTCGGCGTTCGTCGTCTCGTTCAGCGTCGTCTCGGGACGGAACTGCGCCATCTTCAACCGGCCACCGCCGATGTACTGCACCCCGGTCCGCAGGATATTCAGCATCCCACCGCCGTGCTCCAGCGGCTTGTCCAACGCCGTCGTCAGCACGTCGAGAAACTTCGCCTGCGACCCGGCCGCCTTCAGCGCCTTCTCGTACGCTGGCTTCTGGGTCGCCTCCAGCCACACGAACAGATCCTCGGGGAACAGCGCCCGCTCCCGGTCGTAGCCGGTGTCATTGGCCGAGTACAGCCACCCGTGGGCCGCGAGGTGCTCGCAGATCTCGGTCTCGAAGACGACCTCGTTGTGGTCAGCCATCACGCGGCCTCGCGTACGTTGACCTGGCCCGTCACGGCGGCGGTGATGAGTGCCGTTCGGCGCTCGAGGGCGAGCTCGATCAGTCGCTGCGTCTCTGCGATGAGCGCATCAATCTTCGCCGTCTGCTCGTCAAGGTGGGCCGCGATGCGGTGCTGCTCAGCTATGGACGCCGTCGGCACCCGCAGACTCTTGATGTCATCGAGAGCGAGTTGCATCTTCGCCCCGCCTGCTGCTCCTTGGTTGAGTTGGTCTTGGCCTGCGGTGGTCAGCATGAACCACCCCGCGAACCTCGAGTCCAGGCGGTCTAGATTGAGGCGGCAGAGGGCTACATGCTGGCTTACATACGAACCGACCCAGTCGTTGTCGACCACGGCTACGGATCCCAGGTAGGCGGTGATGGAGAAGAGCAGGTCTCCTGCCTCTAATATCGTCCGCGAGCCTTCGGTCACGTCAACCGGGAGGCTAACGAACTGGACCTCGCCCCGGATGCTCAGGTTCGTACGAGGCAGGTTTCCGATTCGCAGGAACCGCTCGCCATCGTCGGCGTAGTAGTCGCCCCAACCGCGGGACCCGCTTGTTAGGAACTTGATGTAC
Organism: Streptosporangium sp. NPDC003464; assembly: GCF_053588315.1. Lineage (NCBI taxonomy): Bacteria > Bacillati > Actinomycetota > Actinomycetes > Streptosporangiales > Streptosporangiaceae > Streptosporangium > Streptosporangium sp. NPDC003464. Next base: position 36,724 of record NZ_JBSFPS010000061.1, read on the forward strand.
CGGCGCAGTTGCACACTGGGCTCGGCGAGAGCAGCGAAGGCTGCGTCCACAACCGCCTGCCGCCGCTCGCGGAGCATCTCGATCAGGCGCTGCTGCTCCTCGATGAGTGTGTCGATGCGGGCGGTCTCGCGGTTGAGGTAGTCGGCGACAGCGCTCTGCGTTTCGAGGTCCGGGAGGTCAATCCGAATTTCAAGGAAATCGCCCTGGCTAATGTTCTGCATCGAGGAACTCGTCCCAACGCTCGCAGCTTCGACCTGGGATCGGTAGATTGGCGTCTTCGTCCACCAATCGACGAACCGCGGGTCAGCGCCGCTGAATGTCACGGCCCACAGCCGGTCTGGAAGGTAGAGGTTCGGGAAGTCCTGACCAACTGCAGCAGCGACCCCCAAGTGTTGCTTTGTGTTCATTCGGCTCACGATCAGCGAGCCGGCCAGCACCGGACACGACACTCGGTCTAGGTCATAGGCATCCACTTGCTTGTTCTCTTCTGGACTAAAAACTCCACCGTAAACGGCACTCGTCTTGAGCACGCCTGGTTCATCGGCGGCGGCTGGCCATGGCGCTCCATTGACGCTGGTTCCACTCTGGACGGAGCTAACGACTCGCTTGAGCGGGAGGTTCGGCCACCCGATCCTGGTCACTTCTCGACCTCGCGGAGCAGATCGAGGATCTTGGCGATCTGTTTCTCCAGATCGGCGTCGATTTCGGTGAGAGGGCGGGGCGGGACGTACTTGTAGAAGTGGCGGGTGAAGGGGATCTCATAGCCGGTCTTGACCTTGGCCCAGTCGATCCAGGCGTCGGGAACGTGCGGCTTCACCTCGGTGTCGAAGTACGCCTGAATGACCTCGGTCTTGCCTGCAGGTCCGGCGGTCGAGCCGCCGTAGGTGAAGGGCACGTTCTCGGTGTCGCGCTTCTTGGAGTCAAGCTTCGGCTTCCCTTTGCGGTCGACGACGGGCTTGCCGTCCTCATCCAGAAGTGGTCGCTCGACGGTGATGGTCCAGTAGCCGAACTCGTCGTTGCGCAGCACCTTCGAGAAGTCGGGGTCGGCGTCGGTGAAGTCGGCATACAGGCGGAGAACCTTGGCGCGGTCGGTGTCGCTGAGCTCACGGTTCTTGTTGCCGAGGTTCTTGCGCATCTTGGTCCAGAACGAGGTGTCGTCGATGAGCTGGACTAGGCCCTTGCGGTCGGGGTGCTTGGTGTTGTCGAGGATCCAGATGTAGGTGGGAATGGGGGTGTTGAAGAACATGTTGGTTGGCAGTGCGACGATCGCCTCGACCAGGTCGTTCTCCAGCAGCCACTTGCGGATGTTGGACGGGCCGGACTCGGCGGCGCCGTTGAAGAGCGGCGAGCCGTTCATGACGATTCCGACCCGGCCGCCGCCGTCCTCGGGAGCGCGCATCTTGTGTGCCAGATGCAGCAGGAACAGCATCTGCCCGTCCGAGATCGGCGGCAGGCCCGGCGCGAAGCGGCCGTACGGGCCGGCCTCGTCACGCTCTTTGGTGATGGCCTTGGCGTACTGCTTCCAGTCGACGCCGTACGGCGGGTTGGACATGCAGAAGTCGAACTGGCGGCCCTTGAAGGCGTCGTCGGTGAGCGTGTTGCCGAAGGCAATGTTGGACGCGTCGTGGCCCTTAGCGAGCAGGTCGGACTTGCAGATCGCGTACGACTGCGGGTTGTACTCCTGGCCGTACAGGCTCAGCCGGGCGTCCGGGTTCTGCGCGAGCAGGTGCTCCTCGGCAAGGGCGAGCATGCCGCCGGTGCCGGCGGTGGGGTCGTAGAGTGTGCGGACGATCCCGGCCTCGGTAAGGGCGGCGTCCTTCTCGGCGAAGAGCAGGTCGACCAGCAGCCGGATCGCGTCACGCGGCGTGTAGTGGTCACCGGAGGTCTCGTTCGCGGCCTCGTTGAACTTGCGGATGATGTACTCGAACGCGTCCCCCATGTCGGCGTTGGACACGACATCGGGATGCAGGTCGACGGCGCCGAAGGACTTCACGATCTCGCGCAGGAGACCGGCCTTCTCCAGGGCGATGATCTCCTTCTTGAAGTCGAAGTACTCGAACACATCGACATCGGCGGAGAACCGGTCGATGTAGTCGACGAGGTTGTCCTCGAGCCCGTCCGCGTCCTGCAGAAGGTTGGCGAAGCTGTACTTCGAGGTGTTGTAGAACGGCCGGCCGGTGGCCTTCTTGACCTCGATCCGGAGCCGGTTCGGGTTCTCGTATGCCGCGGCCAGGTCTCGGACGGTCCCGCGGTCCGGCTCCAGGATGCAGTCGAGGCGCCGAAGGATCGTGAACGGGAGAATCACGTTCCCGTACTGGTTGGGGCGGTAGGGACCCCGAAGCTGGTCAGCGATCGACCAGATGAAACTACCGAGCGTGCTCACAAGGCTCCTCAGGAATCACTCAACGTGCATGGCTGCGTCGGCGCACTGGGGTAGTCGCGCCCACGTAAGGCAACGCACGTCCGCCGACGGGGCGTCATGACGCCATCTTCGTGCACTTTGGCCTCCTGCGTACGCGGGAAGTTAAGCGGAACCCAGGCCCACCTGCACCGTAGCGGAGGGGCCGACACAAAGCGCGAGCAACAAGAGATCAATCATGGGGCACCCCAGGTTTGACGGATACCGGCACGATGGCACGCCATACGCTTTCGGCGGTGACCACATCGCGTCGGTAATCCACGTAGGCAATATCGGCCAGGAGAGCGACATCTTGAGCCAGGGGCAGAGGACCGTCTACAGCAAGCTGGTCTGTGACCGGATCCCGGAGATCATCGAAGCCGCTGGCCGACATCCACGAAGTCCTGGCCACCCTGATCGATGCCCTCGGATTCTCTGACGAACAAGTCCAGGAGGCGGCCCGCCACAAGCGAGCCGAGCGGAGGCGACTTCAGCCGCCTGTGGCTGGACGAGGTCACGA